>JAZBNQ010000551.1:0-4363 GCA_036350775.1 Mariniphaga sp. | reverse complement strand
AGAGAATTATTTTGGAATCGACATTGGATTGCTGACAAAAATTAGTTAACATTAAAAATATCAACTACAAAATAGAGCACAGCAAAAAACACAATTAAAAATATCCCGGTCAAAAATAGTATAATCCCTACCTGAATTTGTTTGTTTTTCTTCTCAAGTGCTTTGGTTTTTAGGATTTTCCGAATCCGGTCCATCAACTTATCCGGGGTAATTTTATCTTTAATGATATAATCGTAAGCTCCAAACTTGATGGTATTTACAGCCACTTCCATGCTTTCGTTGTTGGTAAGAAAAATAAATTCTGATGCCGGACTTTTCTTTTTCACCTGCAGCAAAACATCAATTCCATTCATTTTTTCCAGGAAATAATCCTGAATAATAATGTCAGGTTGTTCACCCTGGTCAATCGCTTTTACACATTCTTCGCCCGAGAAGAAAGATTTAATGTTTGTAAAATTCTGCTTTTTAAGGTATTCAGTAATAAATTTGTTGTAAACCTGATTGTCTTCAACTACATAAATGAGGTTTGTTTTTTTTGCGGCCATAGTTCGATTTTTAATGATTTCTGGTACGAAAATAAAATATATTCCTGAGATATACGCTGCAACAGATATTTTTCTTCGAATGAAGCTTCATCTTGAAAATTTAATTTAGATGTTACTCACAATTTTTTTTCGAACTTTTAATTTCTGGTAAAATTATCCTTAAGGAAAATGCAGCGTAAACAAAAAATTCCATTAATAAAAATGATTATTGCATTCTATTTTAGTTCCTTAAACTGCAGTTAGTCGTTGTGTGATTTCCATCCATCAAAAACACTATTAACTCTTGTTAATTGAAACATAGGAAAAGTTGCTTGGTCTATAAATATTTTCAGTGGTATGAATTCACTTAAAAATAATCTGCATACGGAACCGGTGCCGGATAATCTGTTCGAATTCTTTTACAAACTACAGCAACCAGCTGAAATTCATTATTTGCATTTGCATTAAGTACCTCCTGAGCAGATGGTTTTGGCATTATAAAAGCAAATCTTCGAGCCTGTTTTGCCTTTTGTTCCTGGTTATTAAAAACAATTTTAATCTCGGCAGGCTCCAATTCGTCTGAAACTAACTTTATGGTATATTGCTGGTTAGCCGTCAATCCAACATTCAATGTTTTGTTATCGTTCTTTTTTACGGTTATATTTTCCTTCTTATTATTTCTGTAAATTTCCAGCTCATCAGGTTCAACCTCCATTAATTGCCTTGTTTCTTTGTGTCTGAAATACAAGGTTAAATTAACCAGGTTTTGAAGAAAAATGGCTTTTGCAATCATAGGCCTGGCCACCAAAAAATTGGCCTTTACCGGTTTAGCCACAACAGCTTTTGCCCGGTGATCACGCACCAAAACTTTTGGATTTGCATTAAGAACCTGTGTTCGGGATTTTCGCAAATCTGCAGGATTTACTCGCGTTGTAAGATTTTTGAATTTGACAACTTCTGGCTGACTTTTAATGATTGAATTCCGCTCCAGGTGCATGGTTTTATTCACCGACTTCAACTGAATGGTACTTGCGGTTAATAGTTTCTTATTCATTAAAAACGGGCCAATGTTTTTCTGAACGTCCATTTTTTGGAGAATCATGTTGTTCCGCGTAGAATTTTCACGCAATTTAATTTCGATGTTCCGCACAAAAACAAGTTGGGTAGCATAATAGGGTATTTTAATCTTTTCCTTATCCAACAAATCAATATCCCAAAACGGAGAAACTAAAAGTTGTTCGTCGAACCATTCACGCATGATATTTACAAAAATCAGATCGAAACTTATTTTTTCCACCTCCAAATCCTGAAGCCCGCTCAATTCAAAAATGGCATGATAGCCTTCTTCTTTAGAATTTTCAACCAGTTTTTGAATTTCATTTTTAGAAATCTCAATTTTCTTCCAGGCAAGTTTGTCAGAGGTGTAAAGATTATTCGGGAAGCAGGTTGTAATACAGAACGAACCATTCACATGTTCGCGAATAGAAGTGGTCAGTTTTCCTTTTACGTCGTTAAATTTTTTAATAAACCTGTCAGCTTCTGCTTTAAGAAGATTCCCTATCTTTTTCTCAACTTCGGTTTTCCTTCCGCTTTGGTTCCATTGCTGCAGAAGTTGTTCTTTCATATTCTGCTTCAACTCAACTTCCACTGAATGGGCTGCATCACCGGTTTCCACGCTCTTTTTAAGAAGTTCGAAGATTTCGGCATCCAGTTTTTTATATAACGTATAAAAAGTACGGTATTCCTTCGTTTCCAATTCTGACAATGCGTCAAGTGCACGGTCGAAAATGGGAGTTCCAACAAGCTTTTCAGCAGAAATGCTGTCCGTATCAATTAATTTTAAATTAGATAATACTTCCTCGTAAACTTTGTGCAGAAAATCACGGTTTTCGCCACTTGACTGCCAAATAATATCCTGACGGGGAATATTGTTTGCCATTAATGAAAAATCGTAAAGCTCATCGTAATATTTCCGGGCATCTTCGCTGGCCATTTCGGTATTGAGGAACAGAAAATCGTCGTTTGTATAACCTAACGAGAAGAGAGGGAAGAAAAACTTATAGTCTTCTTCCCTGTCAACACTGATTATGTTTTGCTGGAAATATGATTTAATTCGTGCAAAAATTGTAGCGAGTTGCGACATCTTTTCAAATTTAAATTATACCCACTCTTTTACATCCGGATTTGGGTCGGGCGATTTGGGCAACATGTGGCATTTGAACCCAATCAGCTGCATCCCATCGATCTTAATCCCCTGGGAATCGGAATTGCGCTGAAAATCGCGTGAACCGCTTGTTGAACTGTAACTTCCTCCCAAATGGAAAGGCCCCCATCCAACATAACCGCCACCACCTGCTTTTGACATTTCAGACTGCATTTCAGCATGTCTTTCGCCAAAATGAAGTACCAAATCTTTTACAAAAATTGCAGTGGTGGT
The DNA here is from genome assembly GCA_036350775.1 of Mariniphaga sp. Classification (GTDB taxonomy): domain Bacteria; phylum Bacteroidota; class Bacteroidia; order Bacteroidales; family Prolixibacteraceae; genus Mariniphaga. The sequence goes on along the minus strand of JAZBNQ010000551.1, from coordinate 1,402 downwards.
GTAAGCAGGAATCATCCCGTTTGGCGGCAGTTCGCCATCAGATACCATTTGGTTTTTAAATTCAGGGTTGGCCTTGTCAAAGCGCCAGTATTTACTGGTCAGGAAATTGACATTGAACCAGGGCCTTACAATGGGAACCTGTGCAATTTTAAATTTTAGGTAAAACGAACTTGCATCCATTTTGCTGCTGGATTTGTTTTTTTCAAAGCCGCCACTTCCACCAACACGGAACAATCCGAGGGAAAGGCCTCCGCCAGCGGACCCTTTTTTCTTCGAGAAACTGTAATTAGAACTGTAATCACTGCTCGAAAAGCTGAATTGTGTCCAGCCGCTGTCTGATTTGGCAAAATTACCCGGAACAAGGCTTGCATATAAAAAATCGGCGCCAGATGCCAATCCGGTAAGTTTCGATTTATCCAGATCATCGAGATAGCGCTCTTTCAGTGCCAGCATACTCCGGCCTTCTACCTGGGAAATAAAAGCAGAAATCTTTTCATATTCCTCCTTGTACCCATTATTTACCCAGTCTCGTTTGGCAGCTAAAACCTTATTTCTGAGAATTGGTGCATTCATCGCCCAGAAATGAACTGCGCCCGGTTCTTTAGCAGTTAAAGCATTTACGCGATGAGAGTTATATTCCAAAGCTACGGTGAGAAAATTCTGCATCTTCTCGTTATATTTAATCACCAACTGGCTTTCTTCAAGCACTTCGGTTTCCTCATCGGTAATAATGTCCTTTTTAATTTTTTTCTCTTGCAAAAGGCCTCTCAGTTTTTCAATTTTAGCCTTCAGCTTTTCGTCTGGTTCAAAATTGGCCACCTGGCTGAATCTTAAAATATGCTCGTAAGCTTGTGTAAGCGTATTTTCAGGATTCCAGACATTCATCGTAACATCACCTTTTACACCAGAGGTATCAGGAATCATGTCCACAATGCGGGCAAAATTTTCAGCCTGCTGATACTTTCGCGCTGTATCCTGGGCAAGCAACTGGTTAATTTCTTCGATGCTTTTTTCCTCTTCATCTTTTTCCTCTTCGCCTTCATTATTTTTTGGGCCGGCATTTTCACTTTTCTTTATTACACCGGTCAAACCTTCAGAAAGAAAATCCAACTCTTCAGCAGGATAAGGAACACCAACAGAAAGCCATGCTAAGTAGTTATCGTCTGATGGCGGAACTACATCGCCATCGCCATTGGCAAGCACATCATACAACTTGCCCAATACAGAATTCATTAACTCTTTGGGAAGAACTTCTTTTGACATGATAATTAATAATTTAATGGTTTATATGTGTAAGTTATGAAATAAAAATGACTTATAAAATTTTTATTTAAAGATTTGTGTATCTTTTTATCTTCCCCGGACTAAAGTTCTAACCTGATTTTGATTAAGTTTTCCATTT
>JAZBNQ010000550.1:0-2587 GCA_036350775.1 Mariniphaga sp. | reverse complement strand
GACAAGCTGGTGGATGAACTGGCCAAAGGCAAAGCTATGGAGAAAATTTTAAGAAAGTAAATCGGCAAATAACGAAAAGAGGGACCAGTTATCTGATCCCTCTTTTTTCGTATTAAAACCTGTTCAGGCCTGTGCGGTTGGTCCGCCAAATGCCATGGGCGGCATTCCATTGCCCGGGCCGGGTTTTACATTTTTAATGGGTCCGTGAACGGCTTCAAACTTTTTAATGTTATCCTGCAAAGCAAACAACAACCGTTTGGCATGTTCGGGCGTAAGAATCACCCGCGATTTTACATTCGCCTTGGGAATTCCCGGCATAATGCGTACAAAATCGATAACAAACTCTGAACTGGAGTGGGTAATAACGGCCAGATTGGAATAGATTCCCTGGGCCACTTCTTCACTCAATTCAATATTCAACTGCTGTTGTTTTTGCTTCTTTTCGTCCATGTTCCTATTTTTTCATATCGATTAACCTGTCGTATTCTTCTTTTGAACCTACAATCAGGTTTTTGTATTCTTTTAACCCGGTACCGGCTGGAATCAGATGTCCGCAAATTACATTTTCCTTCAGCCCGTCGAGGTAATCGGTTTTGCCGTTAATGGCAGCTTCGTTCAGTACTTTCGTGGTTTCCTGGAACGATGCAGCCGACAACCAGCTCCGGGTTTGCAATGCAGCACGGGTAATCCCCTGCAAAATCTGGCTCGAAGTTGCAGGAATGGCATCCCTGGCTTCCACCAGCTTTTTGTCTTTCCGCCTCAGTTGCGAGTTTTCGTCCCTCATGCGACGTGCAGAAATAATCTGTCCGGCTTTCAGGCCTTCGGCATCGCCCGGTTCAATCACAACTTTTTTGTTCCAAATCCAATCGTTTTCCGAAAGGAATTCGTTTTTATCAACGATTTGCTTTTCGAGGAAACGGGTATCACCCGGGTCGTCAATTTCCACTTTACGCATCATCTGACGAATAATAACCTCGAAGTGTTTGTCGTTAATTTTCACACCCTGCATCCGGTAAACGTCCTGCACCTCATTCAGAATATATTCCTGAACAGCGGTTGGCCCTTTAATGCCCAGAATGTCGGATGGAGTGGTTGCGCCATCGGAAAGTGAAGTACCGGCCCTGATGTAGTCGTTTTCCTGCACCAGAATCTGTTTTGAAAGTGGCACAAGGTACTTTTTCACATCAGCGGTTTTTGAAGTAATGATGATTTCACGATTCCCCCGCTTGATTTTACCCAGTGAAACTTCACCGTCAATTTCAGAAACCACAGCCGGATTGGAGGGATTTCGTGCTTCGAAAAGTTCGGTAACACGCGGCAAACCACCGGTGATGTCGCCTGCTTTTCCGGCAGCCCTCGGTATTTTAACCAATACCGTACCTGCTTTAACCGATTGTCCTTGCGACACAGAAATGTGACCACCAACTGGCAGGTTGTACGACCGAATCATCGTACCATCTTTGTCCATAATTTTCAGGGTCGGGTTTTTGGTTTTATCCCGGGTTTCAATAATCACTTTCTCGCTGTAACCGGTTTGTTCATCCGATTCTTCGCGGAATGTAATTCCTTCAATCAGGTTTTCAAATTCAATTTTTCCATCGAATTCAGTAATAATTACTCCATTGAAGGGGTCCCATTCACAAATCAGTTTCCCTTTTCTAATCTCATCGCCATTTTTCACATACAGTTTTGAACCGTAAGGAATGGAATGTGTAGAAAGTGGAATTTGAGTATTTTTATCAATAATCTTCAGTTCGGCCAACCGGCTTACAACTATATCAACAGGTTTACCGTCATCGGCTTTATTTTCAACTGCCCGAAGTTCTTCAATTTCAACATACCCATCGTAACGTGCCTCCACGGTTGATTGAGCCGAAATGTTCCCGGCAATACCTCCAACGTGGAATGTACGCAATGTAAGCTGTGTTCCCGGCTCACCAATTGACTGCGCGGCAATTACACCAACAGCCTCTCCTTTTTGAACCATGTAACCGGTTGCAAGATTTCGCCCGTAACATTTGGCACAAACACCCACTTTCGATTCACAGGTGAGTACCGAACGGATCTCAACACTTTCGATGGGTGATTCGTCAATTGCAGCTGCAACATCTTCAGTAATTGTGTCGCCCGATTTTATAATCAAATCGCCGTTTAACGGGTGGTAAATATCGTGTACTGAAGTTCTTCCAACAATACGTTCAGGAAGAGAAGCAACAATTTCTTCATTGTTTTTAATAGCTGCTGCCACCAAACCACGCAAAGTTCCGCAGTCTTCCTCTGAAATAATTACATCCTGTGAAACATCAACCAAACGGCGGGTCAGATACCCGGCATCTGCTGTTTTAAGGGCGGTATCAGCCAAACCTTTACGTGCACCGTGCGTTGAAATAAAGTACTCGAGCACCGAAAGGCCTTCTTTAAAATTAGCTAAAATCGGGTTCTCAATAATCTGAGAACCGGTAGATCCTGACTTTTGAGGTTTGGCCATCAATCCCCTCATTCCGCATAGCTGACGAATCTGCTCTTTGGAACCACGGGCTCCGGAGTCAAGCATCATATAAATTGAATTGAAACCCTGCTTGTCAGT
>JAZBNQ010000549.1:0-2003 GCA_036350775.1 Mariniphaga sp. | reverse complement strand
TGCCAGTGTTTATTTGTTTCCCAATGGATTGTTGAAATCGACGGAACGTTTTCTGGTACTGAATTTTCGCTGTTTCATCAAAGAAACGGAGTTGGCGTAAGCTATTTCAAAAGAATCAAAACTTTTGGCAAGGTTCTTTTGAAGGTCAGAAATATTCATGCTTTCGGCATGTTCCAAATTTTCGATTGTTTGATATTGTACTTTGATTTTTCTTCTTATCGATTCCAATTGTTGTAAAACCTCCTGTAGATTTTTGTTGGTTTCCAATTCTTTGGGCGAAATATTTTTAAGTTCTTCAATTTTTTCATTTACATCGTTTAATTTTTGCATAATCTCTTTTCTTAATACGTGTTGCTTCATGTTTTTACTATTTAATGGTTCAGTATAATTGGTTCGAATAGTGTGCCAAAGCGGAATTTTTATGTTTTATTTGAGTTAACTGTTTTTTAAATTAATGATAAGAGACAGAGATATTTTTGTTTTTACAATCCGTTGGTTTTCAGTTTAAAAATTATTTTTTTGCGAAAATGAACAGGGGATCTGATGGTGAAGTTTCTGGTAGCCAGGTGAAAAGTGTTATGATGAATACCTTTTTCAAATCAAAAAAAAATGGGAGGTCAGCCAAAGTTATTAAGTTGAGTTTTGTAGGTGATGTTTTTAAAGTGCAAGATTTACAACGGTAATTCCAGCCCCTCCAAAATCCACATGTTCGTCTTTAAAACTGCGGACCATCGGTTCCGCCCGGAGGAAACTTCGGATAGTTTCCTTCAAAATACCGTGCCCTTTTCCATGCAGAATGCGTAGTTCTGCCACCTCAAACATAATAGCTTCGTCAATAAATTCCTGGATTTTGGGAATGGCTTCTTCGGCACGTTGTCCGCGGATGTCAATTTCAGGTTTAAAATTGAGCCGCCGTTCAGAGTAGTTGCTTAACAAACGTGTTCCTGCACCTGAAGGGGTATTTTTTTCAACTTTTTTAGCCTCGTTGTTACTCAGCCGTTCCACTTGTTTACGTGGCAGGGTAGTGATGAGCTGCCCGAACGCAACCACTGCGTTTTTATCGTTCAACTCAATAAGATCTCCTATGGTTTGCTGGCCAACAATGCGCACTTTATCACCGGGTTGCAACTCAATTGCTTTTTCCGTTTTCTTTTTGCTGATTTCCTTTTTTGATTCGGCCGGCCTTTTTTGATTCCGTTTTTCCTCGCGTCGCCGCAACTTTTCCATTTTGGACGAAATGCGGTCATCCGCATCTTCGGTACTTTTTTCTATTTCAGTTTTTAGCTTCTCCAGTTTTGTCCGCGCCTGTTTCGTTTTTTCCTTTTCAGCCTGTGCTTTTTTTATGTCGAGGATGGTGTTTTCAATGCGTTTATTTACACCGGCCAGCAACGTTTCTGCATCCTCCCTGGCTTTTTTAAGAATTTCCTTGCGTTGTTTTTGCGTTTCTTTCAGCTCCGTTTCGTAGCTGGCTGCCATGTTGTCGAGGATTTTTTCCACCTTTCTGATTTTCTCGCGCTTAATTTCCCAGTATCGTTTGTCGCGGTTAATTTTGCGCAGGTTCCGGTCAAAATCGATGTGTTTTTTGCCCACTTTTTCGGTGGCTTTTTCCAGTATTTCTTCCGGAAGGCCTATTTTACGGGCAATTTCGAAAGCAAACGAACTGCCGGGTTTTCCAATTTCAAGCTGGAAAAGCGGGTTCATGTTTTGGGAATCGTACAACATGGCACCGTTCACAATTCCTTCAGCCGACGAGGCAAAATGTTTCAGGTTAGTATAATGGGTGGTAATAACGCCGAAAGTTCGCAACTGGTTGAGCTCATCCAAAATGGCTTCGGCAATGGCGCCACCCAGCATGGGTTCGGTTCCTGTTCCGAATTCATCGATGAGCACCAGCGTATTTTCATGGCTGTTTTTTACGAAATGTTTCATGTTCATCAGGTGCGAACTGTAGGTGCTCAGGTCGTTTTCCAACGACTGTTCGTCGCCAATATCGATAAAAATTT
>JAZBNQ010000548.1:0-2579 GCA_036350775.1 Mariniphaga sp. | reverse complement strand
TGACCGAGGGAAATTATTTCGCAGCAACGAAATCGGGGTGCAAAATTCCATCGATCCGTTTTATATTGAAGAAGACGGAAAACACTACCTGTTTTGGGGAAGCTTCCATGGAATTTACGCCATTGAACTCACCAGTGACGGGCTTTCCTTGAAACCGGACGCCGAAAAGCAACAAATTGCAGGAACGGCCTATGAGGGGGTTTACATTCATAAAAAAAACAATTGGTACTATATGTTTGCCTCCATCGGGTCTTGCTGCGAAGGCGTAAACAGCACTTACACCACAGTTGTGGGGCGCTCTAAAAATCTGTTTGGACCATATCTGAACAAAAACGGCGAAAGCATGATGGAAAACCACCACGAAGTTTTGATTCATAAAAACGACCGTTTCGTAGGAACTGGTCATAATTCTGAAATTGTGAAAGACGATGCCGGAAACAACTGGATTTTTTACCACGCTGTGGATAAAACCAATCCGCGTGGAAGAGTGCTGATGCTTGATGAAGTGCAGTGGCAAAACGTCTGGCCGTATGTGGATGGAAATTCACCAAGTAGCGTGAAGAATGTGCCGGTATTTAATGAATGAAATTTTTTATTGTTAACGCTGTCAAGTCTATAGACGTTGACAGGTTAAAAGTTACAGACTTGTCAGCGTGCAGAGCACCTGACAACGTCAATATAATAGAAGTTCAGAATTAATTGATATTTTAAAATGAAAGCAAAACAATTTTTCGGCCTAATAGCAGCTTCACTTTTTCTTTTTAGTTGCGGACAAAGCCAGCAGGAATTGCAATTTAACAATCCGCTTCCTGTTGAGTTTGGGGATCCTTATATTTTAAAGGCATCTAACGGAATGTATTACATGGTGGGCACCGGCGGCGTAAAAGACGGGTTCAAAATGTATTCTTCCTCAGATTTAAAAGAATGGAAAGATGAAGGCCGAATTTACCAGGGAAACACCGATACATCATGGTGTGTGGCCAATTTTTGGGCGCCGGAATTGTACGAACACAACGGAAAATTTTACCTCTTTTTCAGTTCCGACTGGCGCGAAAATCCCACCAACGCACTGGAAAATTTTCGGATTGGAGTAGCCGTTTCCGATAATCCGACCGGCCCTTATACCAACCTTTTTAACCGGCCTGTATTCGATCCCGGTTACCCGATTATCGATGCCAACCTTTGGTTTGAAGAAGACCGGGTTTTCCTGTACTATTCACGAGTTTGCTACAAACATCCGGTGGAGAGCGAACTGGCAGACTGGGCACGTGAACAAGGGATGTTCGACGAAATCGAGGAAAGCTGGATTTACGGTGTGGAAATGAAACCCGATTTTTCCGGCATAATTGGTGAACCGCAACTGCTGCTCAGGCCACCGGTTTCGATGGACGACGAGCAGACGGAGTGGGAAAGTCGATCGGTTACTTCGGGCGAGGTAAACCGCCGTTGGACCGAAGGTTCCTACATTTTTAAAAAGAACGATGTGTATTACATGATGTATTCGGCCAATTTTTACGGCGGACAATATTATGCCGTTGGTTATGCCACCTCCTCCAATCCGCTTGGACCATTTACCAAGGCCGCCAACAACCCGTTGCTCGAAAAAAATGTAGAAAAGGGGGGAATTGTTAACGGCACCGGGCACAATTCAATTACCTGGTCGCCCGATGGCAAAGAGATGTTGTGCGTGTACCACGGATATACTTCTAAATCCGGCAAAAACCGGGTGGTATTTATCGACCACATGGAAGTGCTTGACGACGGAACATTAGTGGTACACGGACCAACCACATCGGAATAAATTTAATAGTTCGAAGGTTTGATTGTTCGTGGGTTCAAACTTTCGAATTATCTCAAACTGTTTCGAACAATTTCTTTTAGGATTTTGCTTGGAAAAATAAATTCAGAAACAATTACAGATATTTTTTAAAATGAAACATTTAGTACTTACGTCAATTATCACATTTTTAATCGTATTGAATTCCTGTAACAATCCTGTTGTAGAACCCCGGACAGACTGGAGTGCTGTTGCCGACACAACCAGCCGGGCGCTGATTGAAAATTACTGGAATGAAGATGAAAAACGTTTCAATTATCAAAATGGCGGCCAAAGCACTGAATTTCATTACTGGCCGCAGGCACATGCGCTTGATGTGTTGCTGGACGCGTATTCCCGCACCGGCGACCGATTTTATCTCACACACATTCACGATTGGTTTGAAGGGGTGCCCAAACAAAACGGAGGCGATTTCCTGAATCGCTACATCGACGATATGGAGTGGAACGTGTTGGCCATGTTACGTGCATATCAGCTTACCGGAGATAAAAAATTTATGGAGGCCATTGAAATCATTTGGGACGATATTAAAGCCTACTGGAGCGATGTGGCCGGCGGCGGCCTCATGTGGGAAAAGCAGGATCCGTATGGAAAAAACGCTTGCTCAAACGGGCCGGCTGCCCTATTTGCCGCTCGTCTTTTCCGCGAGAAAAAGAATTTTGACGATTTGGAATGGGCCAAAAAAATCTATCACTGGGAACGTGAAACGCTTTTCAACGAAGAAACCGGTGCCATCTGGGAC
>JAZBNQ010000547.1:0-6338 GCA_036350775.1 Mariniphaga sp. | reverse complement strand
GTTAAATAAACTTTGCCTTTTGCTACTGTAGGACCTGAATAGCCTGAGCCAACAGTAACCTTCCATTCCGGTTGGGGCTGATTGTTTTTAAATTTTTCAATTTTATTGTTATCCGGCCAAATGCCGTCGCGGTTAATGCCACGCCAATCAGGCCAGTCTTGAGCCAAAACGTAAAAATTATTCAGAAAAATAAAAAAAGGAAGAATAAGCCAAAATAATCGCATAGTTTTTTTTTAAAACCTATGCAAGAAAGATAAATTTAATAAGAAACTGAAAAGAAATATCAAATATCGTAATTGAAATTCCTCAAATGATGCCCCATACGGTCGCGTTTTGTTTTAAGGTATCTCTGATTGAATTCATTGGGTTTTATTTCAATGGGAATAATTTCAACTACTTCAAGGCCAAAACCTTCCAACCCTACGCGTTTAACCGGATTGTTGGTAAGTAACCGCATTTTTGTTACTCCCAAACTTCTAAGAATTTGTGCTCCAACACCATAATCACGTTCGTCCGCTTTAAATCCCAGGTGGAGATTTGCCTCAATAGTATCGAGCCCCTGGTCCTGCAATTTATAAGCAGCTATTTTATTAAGCAAACCAATTCCCCGACCTTCCTGCATCATGTAAACAATAACACCTTTGCCGGCTTTTTCAATAATTTCCATCGATTTATGAAGTTGGTCGCCACACTCGCATCTTCGGGAGCCAAAAATATCGCCTGTCATACAAGAGGAATGAACGCGAACAAGCACCGGTTCGTTCACCTCCCATTTTCCTTTAATCAATGCAACATGTTCTGCTCCATTCGATTTTTGCCGAAACGGGATAATACTAAAATCTCCATACTGAGTGGGTAAAATGACCTCTTCTCCCCTTTCAATCAAACTTTCGCTTTGAAACAGGAAAGAAATTAAGTCTTTTATCGTAACAATTTTCAAATCGAATTTTTGCGCCAGTTTTACCAAATCGGGTAGTCGGGACATGGTACCATCGTCATTCATTATTTCCACCAAAACACCCGATGGATACAAACCGGCCAAACGCGCAAAATCAACAGCGGCTTCGGTATGGCCGCTTCTGCGTAAAACGCCCCTCTCTTTTGCTATTAAGGGAAAAATATGGCCTGGCCTTGCCAAATTCTCGGGTTTGGTTTTACTGTCAACCAGCATTTTGATGGTAATTGCCCTGTCTTTTGCAGAAATGCCGGTTGTAACATCCGGGTGAAGTGCATCGACAGATACAGTAAACTGGGTTTCGTGGAATGAAGTGTTCTGCCCCACCATTAAATCCAGATTAAGGTCTTCGCATCGTTTTTCGGTTAAAGCAACACATATCAATCCCCTGCCATGTATGGTCATAAAATTGATGATTTCCGGCGTAATGAGTTCAGAAGCAACAATAAAATCACCTTCATTTTCACGGTCTTCGTCGTCCACTACAATCACCAGTTCACCGCGTTTAATTGCTGCAATCGCTTCCGGAATTGTGTTCAGCTTGATATCTGCCATTGTCCCCCTCATTTTTAATCAGCTGCAAAAATAGAACAAAATATCGACAATAAAATTGATTCTTTCCCATGTGAACTAAATGTTTACTGAACTTTAGGATTTTTTTAGACTTTGAATTCGAATAAATGAAATGGACGAAACAAAATTTACACTGCCCGCTGAGATTTCTCCCAACTGGCCGATTGTTTTCCTCTGAAGTACCTGAACATGCCCCTGATTGCAGCGTAGTTTACCGTAACAAAATAATACGGAATGAATAAGAATTTAAAGCTTAGCTTTTTGTTTTCGAGATACCAGCCAATAAAAGCCAGCAGGTAGCACAAAAGCTGGAAATAAAAAAAGATAGTATAAAAATTTAAAATTCTATAAAAACCGCTTTTCCACACCAGGGCTGCATTAATAAAAAACAGCAAAAAAAGGGAAATGGGAGCCAGTGTCCAACGAAGTACTTTATGTGAAAAATATTGCCACGAAAGAAAACCAAAACGGAATGGATTCAGCAGGCCACCAAGCCGAAATAATGTTTGAATTCCACCTGCAGCAATTCTTATTTTTCGCTTTAATTCTTCTTTTACGTTAAGCGAAGCATTTTCTTCGGCATAAGCATTTGGAGAATAGGCAATTTTATACCCTTTACTGGCAATACGTAGCGAGATGATAAAATCATCGAGAATGGTATCGGTTTCAACTTCCTCAAAAAGTTCGCGCCTGATGGCAAACAACTCTCCTACAGCTCCAACGGCAGAATTAAGTTCTGAATCCATTTTTTTTACCCACGATTCAAACTTCCAGTACAGTCCCTCACCTGCTGCTGCAGCCACATCTGCTTCTTTTTCCACAATTCGTTTTTCGCCGGCCACACACCCGGTTTTTGGATCGCTAAAACAAGCCACAATTTCACGAATCGCTTTTGGATTGAGTCGTGTGTTTGTATCTGAAAATATAACAATTGGTGCTTTTACAAACTGCATTCCACGGTTCATGGCATGCATTTTTCCTTTGCGTTCCGGCTGATGGTAAACCTCGAGTTTATCGAATTTTTGCAAAATATCGGGGGTGCCGTCATCCGAACCATCGGTTACCCAAACATATTGTACCTTTTCTTTGGGATAATCGAGTTGGAACGAATTTTCAACTTTTTGCCTAATAAAATCCTTTTCGTTATAAGCGGTTACAAAAAGACAAACATCAGGTTCATAGCCTGGTATTGTGTTCGTTTTATTTGTATAGAAAAATCTTTTTATGCGGGTAATTACAAATAAAATAACAGGATATCCGATGTAAGCATATACCAGAATAAAAAGGAAGATCCAGAAAAGAAGTTTCAAAATCATTTAATATTCTTTTTGTAAAATTCGGTGAGTGCACCGGCGAGGGCTAAGTTATCAAATTTTTCCTGGATATATTCAATGGCATTGCGGCTTATGTTCTGAAATAGTTCATGGTCGGTAATTAGACGTTCCACATCGGCAACAAATTCTTTTTCATTATCGGCTATCAGAATATTTTTTCCTGATTGAGTTGAAATTCCTTCGGTACCGATTGGTGTTGAAACAATTGGTTTTCCGAGTGCCATTCCTTCAATAATTTTAATACGCATTCCGCTCCCGGAAAACAACGGTACTACCATAATCGATTTTGAATTCATAAAATGGTAGGCATCGGGCACTTCTCCCTCAAAAACAATATTTGGTGCATGAAAACGCCGAATAAGCCAATCCGGGGCTTTTCTACCCGCAATGTAAAATTTCAGTTCTGGGAATTTTTCATGAATTTTGGGCCAGCATTTTTCTATAAACCAAATCAGGCCCTCCTGGTTAGGTGCCCATTCCAGCGATCCGATATGAAAAAGTGAAGGATGTTCAAGATTTTTGGAATGGGGAATCAGCACCGTGGTTTCAATACCGGTAGGCGAAACGTGCATTGGCTGAGTATTTCCCAGTTTATCGAGAATTATTCCGTCGCGCTCGGTTATGGGAACAAGCAAATCGTAACTGTTTATAAAACTTTTTTCAAAAACTTTAATTCGCTTGGCCAGAATTTTCAGATATATACGTTTTATTCCTGAAGATATTACTGCTGTCCGTTCCCAAATTTCATGTTCAATATTGTGTGCACGGTAAACAATTTTGGCATCGGAATATTTTCGAATGAGCTGAATATATGGGCAAATATAGAGCCCCTCAAGCTGAATTATGTCGAACTTCTTTTCTTTCAACAACTGTTTTAGCTTGTTTGCAAAAGTTTTTGAAATGAAACGAATTGCATTGTATGGTTTTCCTGAAAACAACAAATTATATGTTGCTTCAACCGGGGAAATCCGGGCAGGCACTTCAACCAACCTGAACTCTGCCCAGTCTTTTACTGATTCGGGAATTTCAGAAAGGTCGGTGTGGTGTTTAAGTGTATTCATGGCAAAAACAGTAACCTCATGCCCAAGCAGAGCAAAACCGCGGGTAAGATTCAGACAAGCAATTGCGCCCCCGTCGTTAGCCGGATAAGGTACTTTATTTGTTACCTGCAATATCTTCATTTTCGTTTTTTAAATTTATTGCTCAGCTTTTCAAGACCCAGTTTTCCAAACAATTTGCTGTAAGTTTCAGCACTCATAAGCGCTGCATCAGTGGCAGCCTTGTATGATAACCAAATTCCAACAGGTAAAAATACGAAGGTTGAAAACCACATTCCGGCAAACATATCCCAAATGTCTTCACGGGCCGATTTTTCGCCGGTCATGGAAACAATATAGTAGGCAATAAACAAAAGAATTGATACAACTACAGGCATTCCCAAACCGCCTTTTCGGATAATTGCCCCCAGTGGTGCACCAATAAAAAAGAAAATAAGAACGGCCAGTGAAAGGGTATATTTGCGGTGCCTTTCCATAGTGTATTTATTCAAATTCTTTTTCCGGTTATACAGTTCATCATCGTACATATTCAGGGTTTGCACATTGTTCCGTGCTTCAGAAAGGGCTGTTTGGGTTATTTCAGCTTTTACCCATTTATCCTGCTTTTCAAAATATTCATCGAAATTAAATATTGAATCTGCCTGAAAATCCACTTCTCGTTTTAACGAATCGTGCGGTGCTGTCAGATTGTGGATTTTCCGGGTAACAGGTGAATTTATTCTGATTTGCAGCATAAAATTCCTTAGCCGACCGTAATAATCCGTTCCAAGAGAATCTTCCATAAAACGAAGTTGGTCAATATTCAGCATACGATACGTGTTTCTGAAAATATTTTCGTCTCGCCGGTTAAAGTCAAAACCACGCACTTTTACCCTTATCGTTTGCTCTTCAAAATTATCACGTCTGAAGGGGTAAGTTTCCTGCCCCCGCCGCGCTGTCTGACTGTTTTCTTCAGAGTAATTTACTCCATTATACAGGTTAAGCACCATAAACTTTTTGTCTTCAGTAATCCGTAAAAACCCCGAATCGGCAACGGTTACACTTTCGTTGGTCCGGTTTCGTGTATGGTCATAGATCAATAAATCATAAAGTACGTTGGTTTTTTTGTCTTTACTTCCAATGCGAATGCTGTACCCGTCAATTTCGCTGGTAAAAACACCCTCCTGCAAAACCAGTTCCGGGCGCTGCTGCTTAACGCTCCACAACAAAGTAGTAAACCTTAGATTGGTATGAGGTAAAATGTAATTGGCAAAATAAAATGCAGTAAGTGTTACAAATATTGCAATAATCACGAGGGGTTTCATAATCCGGTACAACGATATGCCAGACGATTTCATAGCCAACAGTTCGTAATTTTCACCAAACGATCCATAAGTCATAATAGACGCCAGTAACATAGCCAATGGGAAAGCGTATGGCAATAGCCCGAAAGAAGCGTAAAACAACATTTCGGCCAGAACTTTAATGTCAAGGCCTTTTCCAACGAGGTCGTCCACATATTTCCAAAGAAATTGCATTAGCAGCACAAACACCACGATAAAAAAGGTCATAAAAAAGGGACCTAAAAATGATTTTATGATGTACCAGTGTAACCTCTTCATCACTATTTCTCAATAATTTGATACTGATGCAAAACTAAGTAATTTAAGTATTTACTATGCAAAATAAAAGTTAAGAAGTATCAATGAATCTCAAATTGTTGTTTTGTAAAGAAATAGAATTAACGAACCTACGATTTATATTCCATCAGGAGCCAAGAATATGTTTTAAATCTGCAATCTGAGTGTTCCAGAGTTCCCGGGTTTCCTCCTCTTCACCCTCTTCAGCAAAGTCAATAATTATTAATGAAACATCACCGGTAAGTTCATCCTGCGATATTTTTAATTCGAAATATAAGTTTTCGTCATCTATCCAGTTGAACCGAACCAGCCGGTTTTCTTTACGCAGGGTCATTTCAGCCGTTTGCTCCGATCCCTCCCAAATAAAAGTATAACGTTTTCCCTGCACACGAACATCGTCGGCAAACCACTCGGCTAAACCCGATGCCGTACTTAACCGGTTAAACAAAACCTTTGGAGAACAATTAATTACATATTCAAGTTGGACTTTTTCCATTTTAGTCATCTTAGTTTTGCGGCAATATAGTTATTCTGTTTTTAAGAAACAACAGGTGAATTAATCGCGGTTCAGGTTTCAGACAAAAATTTTACAATTAATCATGCCAAAAAGAAATAAATACTATATTTGCACCTCGAAAATTTGAGGGTGCCGCTTACAAAATTTCAGGATTTGCAAGACTCACCCGATGTAATAAAAAAAGTTCTGAATAAAATTATGGCGAGGTAGCTCAGCTGGTTAGAGCGCATGATTCATAATCATGAGGTCGGCGGTTCAAGCCCGCCTCTCGCTACTGAAAAT
>JAZBNQ010000546.1:0-5057 GCA_036350775.1 Mariniphaga sp. | reverse complement strand
GGGTGAGGCCCAACCACCGAACCAATGATGTAGTGCGTATCTTCCGGATTGTTAATCCAGTCGCGCATGGCTTCATTGGTGGCATCTTTCAGTGTTTTGTTGCCACTATGTACCGGAATAACTTCTGCACCCAGCATTTTCATTTTTTTTACGTTGGGCGCCTGCCGCTGCACATCAAGCGCCCCCATGTAAACCACACATTTAATTCCTTTAAGCGCACATACTGTTGCCGTAGCCACGCCGTGCTGACCGGCACCGGTTTCGGCAATAATGCGGGTTTTTCCCAGTTTTTGAGCCAGCAAAATCTGGCCCACGGTGTTATTCAGCTTGTGTGAACCGGTGTGGTTCAAATCTTCGCGCTTCAGGTAAATGTTGGTTCCATAATGTTCTGAAAGCCGACCTGCAAAATAGAGTGGAGATGGTCTGCCTACGTAATCTTTCAGCAATTGGTCAAACTCTTTTCTGAATTCCGGCGATTCGATAATCACCAGGTAGCGACGCTTTAGTTCGTCGATGTTGGCAAACATCATTTCAGGAATCCACGCTCCGCCAAACTCGCCGTAATATCCTTTTTCGTTTACATCGTATTTCATTAATTCTTCTTTTTCTATGTGTTCTATTTGCCTATGTGTTTGAAGAAGTACCCCATAGACACATAGGACATATAGTTAAATTATTTTAGTGATAAAAGTATTTAGTTTTTCAACATTCTTCACTCCCGGTTCATCTTCAAACCCACTGTTCAGGTCAATCCCGAAAAGCTGCGGATGTTCCAGTTGTTTGATATCTTCCGCATCATCCGGCCCAATTCCGCCGCTTAAAAAGAAAGAAACTTTTCCCCTGTATTTTTCGAGTATCTCCCAGTTGAATTTTTTCCCTGAACCCCCCGGAACCTCTGTTTTGGTGTCGAATAAAAAATAATCGACACTTTTTTCAAAAGCTTTCAAAACAGAAAAATCAAATTCTTCATTCAAATTAAAAGCTTTTATCACAGTCAAACCCTGGTTTTTCAATAACTGGCATGTTTTCGGATTTTCTTTTCCGTGTAGCTGAATATAATCAAAGCCGAAGTTTTTTGCCAGACCCAAAATTTCGAACGCGTTTTCATTCACAAAAACCGCCACCTTGGTTTTGGTTGATTCGAATAGTCCCGGGGAAGTATTTTCTCCCACAAATCTTTGGGATTTGGGGTAAAAAATGAATCCCAGAAAATCCACCGGCAGTTTCTCCACTGCTTCACGATTGGCCGTGTTTTTCATTCCACAGACTTTTATTTTCAGATTGTCAATCATTGTATTTTTTCCAGTTTTGTTTTGTCATGATTTTTGTTTGCTGCGCCACAAAAACACATGCCAAAACTTGTACGACTTATTTTTCTGACACCGTTCTAAAGGATGGCGCTGATTTTAAACTTTCAATCAACTTTCTGCAGGCTTCGCCCGGGTTTTCGGTTTTCATAAACGTTTCGCCTATCAAAAATCCTTTAAAACCGTGGTTCCTCAAATAATGAATCGTTTCTGCGCCTGCCAGTCCGCTTTCCGAAATTTTCACAAATCGTTCGGGAATAAATTCAGCCAGTTTAACCGACATTTTCACATCTACTTCAAATGTTTTCAGGTTGCGGTTATTCACTCCCACCATATCCACGAAATCGTTTACCTTTTTCAGCTCTTCGGCGTTGTGCACTTCCATCAAAACCTGCATGCCCAGGCTTTTAGCTTTTTTGGCCAGGGTTTCTGCCTGTTCTTTTTCCAGGCAGGCGGCAATGAGCAGAATCACATCGGCGCCAAAGGCTTTTGCTTCCACAATCTGGTAGGTATCAATCATAAAATCTTTACGAAGAATCGGAATTTCGGGATTGACTTCCCGCGCTTTGGACAGGTTGGCTAATGTTCCTCCAAAATATTCATAGTCGGTAAGAACGGACAAACCTGCTGCTCCGGCGTCTGCATATCCTTTAGTCACTTCTTCCGCTTTCACTCCAAAATTTATTTCTCCTTTCGATGGCGATTTCTGCTTAAACTCGGCAATAATTCCGGAAGAATTGTGTTTCAGCAAAGCCGCTTTCAGTGAGTTGCATTTCCGCTGGTAGCCGGGAAAATTTTTGAGCTGCGCAACTGGCATTACTTTTTTCTGCCGGGCAATTTCGGCCTTTTTGGTTTCAACTATTTTTTCGAGAATGTTCATGATTCTATTTTTCACCGCCCTAAAGGACGGTGCTAATTTTTAATCGATAACAGCTTTCAGTTTCTGCAATGCTTTTCCACTTTTCAGGGATTCACCTGCCATTGCCACACATTCAGGCAAACTTTTTCCGGGATGAACCAAATTTAGACCCACAGCAGCATTAGCTACCACCACGTTGTTTTGTTCTGTGGTACCTTTGCCTTCCAGAATATTCATAAAAATGCGGGCTGCCTCTTCAATGGAATCACCACCATAAATGTTTTCGGGCTGAATCTTTTCAAACCCGAAATCGGACGGAGAATAATACCCTTCTGTTTCTTTTTGTGCAAAACGCGTTGAATCAGTGAGGGAAATCTCGTCGTACCCGTCGTTGCTGTTTATAACAGTATAATTGACATCCAGCATTTCGTAAACATTTTTGTAATGGTTGAAATTTTCGGTATTGTTTACACCCAACACCTGATATTTGGGCGATGAGGGATTCACCATCGGGCCCAGAATGTTAAAAAACGTCTGCACTCTCAATGCCCGGCGAACCGGTGCAATGTATTTCATGGCCGGGTGAAATAACGGTGCATGCATAAAACAGAAGTTGCTTTTATCCAGGTCGTTTTTCAATTTGGCCGGATCGTTGCTGAATTTGTAACCCAAAAGTTCGAGCAGATTGGAAGAACCACTGGTGGATGAAACGGCGTAGTTGCCGTGTTTGGCTACATTTACTCCGGCACCCGCAATGATAAAACAAGCCAGTGTGGAAATGTTGAAGGTATTTTTTCCATCGCCGCCGGTACCAACTACGTCTATGGCTTCATAATCCGAAAGATCGGTTACCAGGCACAACTCGGCCATGGCATCGCGAAATCCGGCCAGTTCTTCTGAAGTAATTGGACGCATTTTAAAAACGGTCAGAAACGAAGCGAACTCCACCTCGCTGTGCATTCCTTTTCCTACTTCCAGCAAACTTCGCCGGGCCTCGGCGCGGGAAAGCGTATTCCCTGCAAATAAATATTCCAAAGTATTTTTCATTTCAATCAACTATTGTTTTGCGGTGCGTGCATCTTCTGTTTTTTAATGAACGAAAGTGGACGCACCTTGATTTAACTGCCAAAATTCCATCCCCGGGATAAATTCCGGGGCTATTTTTATTCTCCCCGTTTGAAGGAGTTAGAGCGGGCTTGTAACCAGTTTTCAATCATTTTTTCGCCAAGTGGCGTTAAAACCGATTCGGGGTGAAATTGAACGCCTTCCACATCCATCGTTTTGTGTTTCATCGACATAATCATTCCCTCGTCGTCAAAACTTGTCACCTCGAAACATTCAGGAAGGTTTTCCTTTTCCACAATCCACGAATGGTAACGTCCTACATCGAACGAATCAGGTAATCCACTAAAAAGAACAGAACGGCTGGCAGTAAGTTTAACAGGTGTTGCCATGCCGTGAATTACCCGGTTCATGTTGTGTAGCTTACCGCCAAAAGCCTCACCAATAGCCTGATGCCCCAGGCACACGCCAAGAATGCTTTTTTTCGGTGCAAATTTTTTAATAATATCCAAAAGCAACCCCGATTCTTCCGGTAGTCCCGGGCCCGGTGAAAGGACAATTTTGTCGTACTTTTCGATTTCTTCCAGCGCAATTTCATCATTGCGAAACACATCCACCGGCAAGCCCGAAACCTTTTTAATAGCGTGTACCAGGTTGTAGGTGAATGAGTCGTAGTTATCTATAACCAGTATTTTCATTTTTTTTATTTTAATTGTCAATTCGACGAGTAGGTGAGGAGAAATCTTTAGCTTTGAAGAAACAGATTTCTCACCCGGAATACCGGAATTCGAAATGACAGTTTCCTACTAATTAATTTCTTTTGCCATTTCAATCGCTTTTTTCAATGCAGCCAGTTTATTGTTCACTTCCTGGAGTTCGTTTTCTTCTTTTGAATCGGCCACAATTCCTGCACCGGCCTGGTAAAACAGGCGGTTATTTTTGCTCAGGAACGAACGAATCATGATGGCATGGTTCACCGTGCGGTCGAATCCCAGATATCCGATACAGCCACCATAATAGCCGCGGTTTTGGTTTTCGTAGCGGTCAATGAGTTCCATGGCTTTATATTTGGGCGCTCCGGAAAGTGTGCCTGCCGGAAAAGTTTCACCCAGCACTTTTATCAGGTTCGTTTCATCGGTAATTTCGCCTGAAACCTGCGAAACCAGGTGAATAACATGGGAATAGAACTGTACTTCGCGGTAAGTTTCCACTACTACATGATCTGCATTCCGGCTCAGATCGTTGCGGGCCAAATCAACCAGCATAACATGTTCGGCGTTTTCTTTCGGATCGTTACTGAGTTGTTCGGCCAATTCGCGGTCCTGCTCATCGTTGCCGGTACGCTTGAAAGTGCCTGCAATGGGGTGAATATACGCTTTGTTATTTTTTACCCGCAATTCGGCTTCCGGGCTGGATCCAAAGATTCGGTATGAACCATAATCAAAATAAAACAAATAAGGCGACGGATTAATGGAACGCAGCGCGCGGTACACATTAAAATCATCACCTTCATACTGTTGCAAGAACTGGCGGCTAAGCACAATCTGGAACACATCGCCACGATAACAATGTTGTTTCCCTTTAGATACCATCTGCTTGTATTCCTCATCGGTAATATTTGAAGTTTCACCCTCCAGCGCCTTAAATTTCCCGGTTGAAAAATTGAGGTTAATAAGCAGGTGGTGAATGTAATCCATCTGTGAAGTTTCGCCATCAAGCAGGTTTTCCACCATGTGAATCTGATTTTTATGATGATCGATAGCCACAATGTATTTATAGAAACAATATTTCACTTCCGGAATCTGATACGCTTCCTTTTTTTCAGCAGT
>JAZBNQ010000545.1:0-2492 GCA_036350775.1 Mariniphaga sp. | reverse complement strand
GATGTGGATGGGATGGCGGTTATTTTTGGCAGTCCCGGACTGTTTCCCATTCGCGATGTGTATGAGGTGCTGAACCAGAAAATGAAACGCTGCAAAAAGCCGGTTTATCCTATTTTGCCTTCTATCATAAATGTAAAAGAAGATGTTTCCTATTTCCTTTCTCACGGAAACGTGAACTTCCCCGATGAAGTTTTGCTGGGGCGGGCACTTACCAAAGTGATTCATACGCCGCCACCGGCATCAACAGAAGTTTTTCTGAAGGGAATTGATGTGGCTAAAATCAGAAACACCATTGAAAATGCTGAAAACGGATTCCAGCCGCCGGAAATCATTCACCGGTTGTTTGATGCTGCCGGCATTCCGCGGGTGAAGGAGATTGTGGCAAAAACAGAAACCGAAGCGGTGCTTGCAGCCATGAACATTGGATTTCCTGTGGTGATGAAAGTGGTTGGCCCGGTGCATAAAACCGATGTGGGCGGTGTGGTTTTAAACATTCGGAACGTGGCGCAGGTGCGTAAAGAGTTTCATCATTTAAATGAAATTGAAGGGGTGGAAGGTGTTTTGGTGGCGCAAATGGCATCGGGCATGGAGCTTTTTCTGGGTGCAACCTACGAACAAAATTTCGGGCATGTGGTACTTTGCGGTTTGGGTGGCATTTATGTTGAGGTTTTGAAAGATGTCGCTTCGGGTTTGGCTCCGCTTTCCAAAAAAGAGGCAAAATCGATGTTGCGGCAGCTAAAATCGTACAAATTAATGAAAGGCTACCGGAAACAGGAAGGCGTAAATATTCCGCTTTTCGAAGAAATTATTGTGCGGCTTTCCAGTCTGCTCCGTTTTGCTTCGGAAATAAAGGAAATTGACATCAATCCATTGTTGGGGAATAAAACAGAGATTTTGGCTGTGGACGCACGGATTCGGATAGAAAAATAAAGGGATTGACTCAAAAGTCCTGACTACATTCGTTCTGAGATCTTTCCCTATTTTATATGGCATTGGGAGAATTTTACAGAAAAGTCCAAACTTCAATTTACAAATCTCAAATAAATTTCAATTACCAATTTTTCAATTAGTCTATTTTTGAAATTGCTTTTTGGAGCTTATTTGTCGATTGCTTTTTGTTATTTGGAATTTTTGAGGTTGAATTCTTATTGAAAAGCAGCTGCTACTTTTTTAGCAACTCTTCTGTTTTTTCAATGTACTTTTGAAATTCTTCTTCGTTAAATCCAACCGAAGAAATCACTATTTTTCCCGTTTTGTCGATGATAAAATTTCGCGGAATGTTCTGTCCGGCATATTTCGAATAAATTTCCCGCTTTGGGTCGGGGTAAAACGGCAGGTTGAAATTTTGTTCGGTTTTAAATTTGTTGAGCTCTTCCCTTGTATGTTCGCGGCCAATCACTAATAACTCGAAATCGTTTCGTTTACCAAACTTTTCATAAACGTCTTTTTGCAGATGTGGTAACTCTTTCCGGCAGGGACCGCACCAGGTGGCAAAAAAGGTAATCCAAACTACTTTGCCTTTCAAATCGGATAATTTTTGATTTTGACCATTGGTAAGTTCATAAGAAAAATCGGGTGCAACCTGACCTTCTTTTGCCAGGGTAAACTGGTCCTGTGCAAAAAGTTGAAACACTCCAAAAAGGATCGTTAAAATCAGTAGTGAAAGTTTTGTTTTCATGTGTTTAAAATTGTTTTGTTTATTATGGTAGCACATGGAATTCGCATGAATTTTAATCATTTATTGTTGGAGTGAATAATTCTCATGCTCATTTCATATTTTTTTTAAAAAAAGTCATAGCATCACTTTTGGTGATACTATGACTGAATATTGGGTTTATAATTCCTCCAATTAATATTGTGACGTCAAAAATTCCGTTACGGCAATTTCAATACGCTGTTTGATTTTCGAAGTATCAGATTTTTCAAACTTATCTCCGGTAATGTTTTCGAACAGTTCAATGTACCTTTCGGAAACCGAGTTCACAAAATCTTCGGACATTTCGGGTATGGTTTGTCCTTCTTTTCCCTGGAAACCATTGGCAATGAGCCACTGGCGCACAAATTCCTTCGAAAGTTGTTTTTGCTGTTCTCCTGCAGCCAGACGTTCTTCATATCCATCGGCATAAAAATAGCGCGATGAATCGGGTGTATGAATTTCGTCGATGAGGTAAATTTTGCCGTCTTTTTTTCCAAATTCGTATTTGGTATCCACCAGAATAAGTCCTTTCTCTGAGGCCATTTCGGTACCCCGCTGAAAAAGTTTGCGGGTGTAATCTTCCAACATTTCGTATTCTGCTTTGTCAACCAAACCCTGGGCAATAATTTCTTCACGCGAAATGTCTTCGTCGTGCCCTGTTTCCGCTTTTGTAGTTGGTGTAAGAATGGGCTCGGCAAATTTTTGGTTTTCCTTCATTCCTTCGGGCATTGCAATCCCGCAAAGCGACCGTTTTCCCGCTTTGTATTCGCGCCAGGCATGGCCGGTGAGGTAACCG
>JAZBNQ010000544.1:0-2591 GCA_036350775.1 Mariniphaga sp. | reverse complement strand
TGATTTTGAAGTCATCCGATGAATTTATAACAAATTCAATACGAAAATCCCATCAGCCAAATTGGGATTTTATTTCCAAACCCTATTTCGATATTGTCAGCCAAAATAAATGAGTTTTCAATTCCGGCAATTTGTTTTTTCGTTTTATTTTTTCCTCCCACTTCGAAAAGGTGTTTTTCATTCACCATAAAATCTCCGGTTTTTGGATAGGTTATCATATTGGTTTTTGAAAGCTGGTTTGCGGCAAATGTTTCCCTTACTGTTCCAATTTGAGCGTTACCATGGAACAGACTGTAGATTAAGTTTGAATTTTCAAGATAAATTTTTTGTGGTTTTTGCAACGAACCAATTCCCGATACTTCACTGTAAAGTTGTCTGATAATGCCTGCATCTTCAAGGTATCGAATGTATACCACAAGGGAATTTCTGGTAATTCCCACCCTTTCGCTTATTTTTTGAATGTTTGGCTTAAATGGTGCTGATTGTGAAATCACCCCCAAAATCTTTTTCAGTTTAATCACAATATCAGGAGTGATTTTTTTCGTTAATGGCAGGTCGCTTTCAAGTGTTTGATTAATAGCTGCTTCCAGTCTGAATTTAAACGTTTTCTCAGCTTCTATAAAAAAGGGATAATATCCTTGCTCCAGATAGTGATTGAAAAATTCAAAGGGGCGAATTTTTTGGGTAATTTCATGCGCAATTTGAAAATGGTTTTGCAGGATTTCTTCAAGAGAAAATAAAGGGAATGATTTTTCTGTTCTAAACTCCAGGTATTCACGAAAAGATAAACCCGGAAGTTCATAAACCATAGCCCTGCGGCTTAAATCTGCGGCGCCTTCTATTAAATGTAAAACAGATGAACCTGTAAAAACGATTTTAATTTTACGATAGGTGTCGTGTAAGTTTTTAATTTCTGCCGACCAATCGGGATATTTATGCACTTCGTCAAGGAAAAAATAGGTATATCCGGTTTTTATAAATAATTCAACAGTTTCAGTCAGCTTGTTGCTAAAGAAATAAGGATTATCAAGTGGAAGGTAAATCGCTTTTTCGTTTTTAAGCCGACTTTTGATGTATTGTAAAATGAGGGTAGTTTTACCAATCCCTTTGGCTCCTTTTATTCCAATCAAACGCTCGTCCCAATGCACCTTTTGGATAAAGTTTCTGACAAATTTATCCGGGGTATCGTTAATCATTTGGTAGTGGTTTTCTAATAGCTTTTCCATAGTAAACATTTAAAATGCTTTCAAAGATAAGCATAAAATCATAAAAACGCTTTCACAAAGAAGCATTTATTAATTATATTGCTTATCAAAAAAAGCATTTTTGCTCAGAACAATAATAAAAATCAGAAAGTTTCTTTAAATGATTGTAAAAAATATCAGTGCGCGGCAACAAAAGTACCCTTTAAATTGAATATAACTTACAACTGAACAGTTACACTTTTCCCGGCATAAACACCTTGTGGCAGGTCAACCATAAAAAGCGTTTTGTTTTGGGTTTTATCAGGTTGAGTCGTAAAACCGTCACCTTTTGAATCATAAACACCTGAAATGGTCAACAACAAACGGCTTAATTTCCTTGAGGGATCGGAAAGCGTTGCCTCCCGAACCCGGTTGCCTTCCAGTTTCAGCATGGCCATTCCCTGGCTGCCCATTTCTATTTTTAAACCCTCCGAAATCTGCAATTCTCCCGATTTGTAAAATGTGACCTGGCAAATGCCTGTCTTGGTGCTTTTCACTGCCTGCAAATCAGGTGTATTTGATAGAATTTCAATTTCACGGTTGTTGCCAGCAGTTTCCGCCAGTTCTGTTTCATCAACATCAGGTACTACGATGTATTGGTACGACGCATTTCCCGGTCGGCTTCCATGATTGAAATACATCATAAAAACATCTTCGGTTACCAGTTCTTCCGAAATATTTTTCTGATCGGTAATATCCGACCAGCGCCCGTTTTCCGGCTGGTTCGATAAGTGAACAGTTGCTGGCTCAGGCAAAATATACCCGATTTTATCGTGGAAAACCCATTTCACATTTTCCATTTCCCGGTTTCCTTTGGGAAGTTTTTTTATTTCGCCGTTTTGCAAAACAGTTACATCGCTTCTCATCAGCACCTGGTTGACTGTAGTTACAACCGGCAAATTCCGGGTTGAACTGATTCCGGCACCGAGGCAAACATATTCATCATCGAAAAAGAACCACGATTTTTTTGCTTCTGTCATATCGTGCGGACTTTTAAAATCAAAAACCACTGCCCCATATAAACCGTCGGTAACTGCACCTACAAAATCTGTTAATCCGTCTTTCTGAATTTCATCGGGCCCGTAAAGTTCCGGTTTTTGCAAAATGGTGGTTCCCGAAATTTTCTGCCAGTCGTAAACCGGCCAGATGTTATGGTATTCGTTTCCTTTCAACATTAAATAATTGGTTCCGTCGGCCCGGTGGTGCGTGGTTTTTCCGGGCCCGTTGTAAGGTTCCTCCATGTTCCGGTTCCGGGTAGAAAACATGCGAACCGTGGTATAAAAATTGGGTCGCTGGAAAACAAAATGCTCTGTTTGCCAGAAAAATTTCGCAAAAGATTTTGAGGGT
>JAZBNQ010000543.1:0-4466 GCA_036350775.1 Mariniphaga sp. | reverse complement strand
TTCCGGCCTGAGATTCCACGCGTAAATCGTAATCACCGGCATCGTGCCAGCCGCCTGCATTGAGGCCGGGCACCTGTTCCAGCGGTTCAAAATCCGTTAAAGTTGAGGGTCCCTGAACGTACCCGTCGAAATGGTTGGTATCCACCGGCGCCATCAGTGCATCGTCCATGTGGCAGAGGTCGTGCCAAACGCGGTACCCTTCGTTAATGCGCATGTGGCACATCTGAACCGGCAGAAAATATTCCAGTGTGGGTTGCCACACATGACGTTCATACACATCGGCATCAATTTTAAAGGGTTCGGTTTTGTAATTGCCGTAAACCACCTGGTACAATCCCGGTTGTTTCACTTCCGAAAAATCGAACTGGTAATAGTTAAACCGCAGGTACTTGCCCCACGCTGCCGGAGTAGCAGTTTTCACCGTTTCAAAACCTCCTTTTTCCGACAACCGGATCAATGAAATTTTTTCAATATCTGTTTCAGCTTTATCCAATTCAACCGTAGCCACTTTGGGCTGATTGATGTGGTACCCGACCTGACTGGTGTGCACCACCGGTTTATGTTTAAAATCCGGAACTACGTGGGGTTCCACCAGCCATTCGATGGCGTTTTTTGTGGCACCTGAGGGCACTTCCGAACGTACAACAAACCAACCGTTGTTGTGGTAAAACCGGCCATCCAGCAGTTGCAGTTCTTCTTTCAGGCTGGTAATTTTTAAGGTTTGTTCCGGAACATCGGGAGCAATGGTTAATGATTTTCCGGTGGCGAGCGGAAACGCCTGCCATTTGCCGTCGGCATCCTGTTGCATAGGACCGTTTGGTTGCGTGGGGAAAAGGCCCGATTTTCCGTCCATGTACCAGGTTTTACCGAACAGAAGTCCGGGAAAAAGTTCGAGGTTGAATCCCACTTTTCCAATCCACTCTTCGGGCAGCGGCTCTTCCAAATCAACCACAATCCGGAAATTTTTTCCTTCGCCAAAAACGCGCACATCGTAGCTGAATTCCAGGTTGGGGTAAAAGATAGGATTGAACCCTTTCATGTGCCGGCTTTCGTCGGGGAAAGAACAGGTAACCCTGATTTCGTTATTTTCATGAAAAATCTGTCGTTCGCCTACTTTGGGAATGGGTTGCCACTGCCCGGGAGTGGGCTCCAGCCTGATGTCGCCGTTTGTAGCCACGCGGGTTCCGTTCTGAATAATACCGATTGCACCCTGGTGACCTTCGGGATAAATGTCGTAAAATACCATCACATTCAACCCGGGCATTTCAAAATATTCATGTTCATTGATGACAAGCGACTGTGCAGTGGCACAAAAAAAAGCAGCGATAAAAACTGCCAAAGCAAAAAATTTCTTCATGGTAAAATGGTTTAGCCTTTTTAATTCATGTTTATTTCGTTCCATTTGATACAAATTGTAAATATAACAACCTAACCATACATACAAATCCGAAATTCCTTAAATAATTCAAAAAAGGAACTTGTAAAAAATTTCGGCAATAACTAAACCTGCCGGTTCAAATAGCTGAGTGAGTAAGGTTTAATTGCTGGATTTAAATGATTTGCCGCAAAAGCATGGATTTAAACGGAAAATTTTATTTACATTCGCCTGACAAAAAAACAGGTTTCACGCTGCAACTAATAAAAATTTCGATGAGGCTTGACTTGAAAACCATGATCATATTATCGTTCCTTGTTCTTACATCATTTTTTACAAGTGTTGCCTTTGAAACAAAAGAAGACAGCCTGAAGCAAATTATTCAGAATACCCAAATTGAATCAGAAAAAATTGATATCCTGTTGCAACTGGCAAGAATATCTAATCCGGAAAACAAAGCCAAATCCATTGATTATTATTCACAAGCACTTCAGTATATAAAAAACGAATTGCAAAAAGGGACCATTCTCGATACCATAGGACTTTATTATCTTCAATTGGGAAACAATACAGAGGCACTGGTTTATTTTAGTAAGGCCGAAAAAATTTTTCTGCAACTGAATGACAGTACCTGGTTGGGTAAAATATACAATAATATGGCTGTTTCCAATTACTGGCTTGGGAACAGCCTCGAAGCGCTAAACCATTACCAAAACGCTTTGAGCATCAGGAGCGCACTAAAAGATATGGTCGGAGTATCGAGGGTTATGAACAACATCGGATTAATTTACCAGGAATGGAACCTTTACAAAGATGCCCTGGTGTGGCACGAAAAAGCTTTGGAAACAGCCAGGGAGTTAAATCACGGCGGGTTACTGGCCTACTCCTATTCGAATATTGGGCGATGTTACGAATACTTAAAAGATTACGATTCAGCCCTTTCCAGCTATCGAACAGGCTTCAGTTACCAGGCAAAATTGGACAACCAGAACCTGTCCAATTCATTTTTCTCCTCTTTTTTTGGCGAATTGTACAGTAAAATGAACATGCCCGACTCTGCTCTTTTTCATTTTCAGAAAGCACACGATTATGCGAGCCGGATTAATAACAGAAACAGAGTGGCTATTGCAAATTACAATCTGGGAAAAACTTTTTTTGAAACAAACGAATTGGACTTAGCTAAGGAATACCTGAATAAGAGCTATGTTTCCTCCGTTGAAAACAATTATAAATCATTGGAAAAAGACAACCTTTTGATTCTTTCCAAAATTGCTGAAAAAGAAGGAAATTTAAGCCATGCACTACAGTACTTAAAAGAATCCAACATACTAAACGATAGCCTTTTAAACACTGAAAGAATTGCCAGGTTTACCCAATTACAGGTGAGGTACATTACCGAACAGCAAAACCGGGAAAATCTTCTTTTAAAACAACAAAACGAAATCCAGGAAATTACAATCCGCCAGCAAAAACTAAAAACGAGAATTCTCATCATTAGCGGAATTTTTATTTTGGGGATTTTGTTTTTTATGGCCCGCAGCCGGGTTTCGTTTAAAAAACTAAGTGCCCGCCTCGAAAAATCGGAAAAAGAATTGCTGAAAGCCAATGCCGGAAAAGACAAATTTTTTACCCTGATTGCACACGATTTAAAAAGTCCATTTAACGGGTTGCTCGGCATTACTGAAATTCTTTCCGAAAATTTTGACGAACTTACGCCCGAACAATCGAAAAGGATGATTCTGGAACTTAGAAAGTCGGTCACCAATGTTTACGCGCTGCTGGAGGGTTTGCTGAGCTGGGCGCAAATTCAAACCGGAAAAATTGAATACCACCCGAAAAAAACCGACCTGTTCAACCTGGCAAAAGAAGTAACCAACCAATTGGAAACTGCTGCCAAAAACAAAAACATCAGGCTGGAACAAAACATTGGTACAAAAACATTTGCAATTGCCGACGAAAAAACAGTGTCCACTGTTTTCAGAAATCTGATTTCCAATGCTATAAAATACACTAAACCAGATGGACAGGTTAAAATTGAAGCTGTTAAAAAGGAAGATTATATTGAAATTTCTGTTGAAGACAACGGGATTGGAATGACGCAGGAAACACTGAAAAAACTGTTCACCATTACAGAAAAAATTTCAGAAGAAGGTACGGCCAATGAGAAAGGAACAGGTCTGGGACTAATCCTGTGCAAAGAGTTTGTTGAAAAAAACAACGGCAAAATTTGGGCTAAAAGCGAAACTGGAAAAGGAAGCAGGTTTGTTTTTACGCTACCCGCAGCCGGATAAAACGAAATGATTGTTTGACTTCAAACCATTCCATTTTTTGAGGTATTCATGATACAGAAAACGAAAAATATTTTTACCGGGCCACATTATTTTATGGCCTTTGTTTTTTTGCTGTTTACAGTACTTCTTTCTGTTCAAACTTCTGCTCAGGTTGTTACCGGAAGAATATTGGGGCCGCAAAACGAACCAATTCCCTACGCCACTATTTTTGTTACCGAAACAAAAGAAGGCACCATCACCAACTCGGAAGGCAATTTCAGGCTACAACTGCCCCGTGGAAATTACCATTTTACTATTCGTTCTATGGGTTTTGTGCAGACCGAGAAAGAAGTTTATCTGAATTCAGACAGCCTGAACATAAATGTTACCATGCAACGCCAGGAATTTGAAATTAAAGAGGTAAAAGTATTTCCGGGAAAGGAAGACCCTGCCTGGTTTATTATGCGCAAAGCCATAGCCAACGCACCTTTTTACCGCGAAAAAATAAAACATTACGAAGCCGATTTATACCTGAAAAGCAACTTTGTATTTTCAAATATCCCCAGATTGTACCAAAATAAAATCGAGGTAAACGGTAAAAAACTAAAAGAGGTTTTAAAGGAAAATGTGACCTATGTAATCGAGTCGCAAAACAAAATAACCTACGATTATCCACAAAAATACGACCAGCAGGTGATCAGTAAAAAGAGTTCGTTGGTTGGTTTCGACGAGCCCCCGGTAATGGGTTTAATGACTGCCAGTTTTTACGATGAACGCCCAAACGAGGTCATTTCGCCACTGGCGCCACTCGCTTTAAGGCA
>JAZBNQ010000542.1:0-3329 GCA_036350775.1 Mariniphaga sp. | reverse complement strand
TAAGGTAAACGGATCTTTTTCGCTGCGTACATGTTTTAAAGCTGAAAGGTTGAGTACATAATCGTAGTTGCCATCAGCATTCCAAAACGCATCATATTCAACCGAGCCAATATCGAGAGCAAAAGTTTGGAAATCGCCGTCGATATACCCAAAAGAACTGCGGATGTCGCGCACCAATTCCACCATTTTGTTCTCGCTGATATCGACCACATGAAGTTTTATAGGATTGCGTTTAAAAATTTCTTTGGTAACGGCTTGTCCGATTGAACCTGCTCCGCCAATCACCAAAAACCGGGAAGAACTTACAATTTCGGAAAGTTCTTTCTCGTGGCTGGCAATGTCTTCAGTGAAGAGTTCTTTATCGCGTCCTATTAAATTGAGGATGTTCATTTAATATTCTATTTTTCAGCGTTCAAAGATAAGGAAATTGTCAAATGGTTAAACTGAAAAATTGGGAAAATTGGGAAATTGGGAAAATTGATGAAAAGGTAAGAGAGGGAAGAGGGAAGTTGCAGGTTACAGGTATCGGGCTCATCTTTCTTCGCGGTCTTCGATCTTCCGACTTCGGTCTTACGTCTTCCATCTCCCGTCTCCGGTCTTCAGACTCCGGTCGTTGCCTGCCCGGCAGAGTTGTTCTGCTGGGCTGTATTCTCCGATCGGGTTCAGTCCAGTGCTGGTATTCATTAAAAGCATCAGGAACAAATTCAATGTTTCTTATATCATTAGGTTGGCAGCGTTTGCGACGATAGCTGGTTAAATAAAAGCTGAACTCAATGTTGATCAAAGCTTAAATGGTAATCGACCTATAACTGAAGCTTAAAAGCAAAAAAATGTAGCTTATTAAAGCCAATTCCAAATCAAATGATTGTATTTTTATCCTTCTTTGGTTATTTATAAAAATTTAAACTTATAAAACATGAAAAGAATAGTTACATCGGTTTTCCTTTTTGTAATTTTTTTTACTGCATCGGCCCAATCCTGGCAGCCTGCCGGAGATAAAATTAAAACCCATTGGGCAGAAGAAGTCAATTCTGAAAATCCGCTTCCCGAATACCCGCGTCCGCAATTGGAACGCAGCGAGTGGCTCAATCTGAACGGGTTGTGGAATTATGCCATCGTTGACCGCGGGAGCAATGTTCCTGCTGCTTTCGACGGAAAAATTCTGGTGCCATATCCCATTGAGTCGAGTCTTTCCGGCGTTCAGAAAAGGGTTGGAGAGAACCACGAATTATGGTACTACCGGACCTTTACCGTTCCTTCAGCCTGGAAAAATAAAAACGTGGTGCTGAACTTTGGCGCGGTTGACTGGAAAACCGATGTGTGGGTGAACGACATTAAGGTGGGAATCCATCAGGGCGGATATACACCTTTCAGTTTTGATGTAACCCCGTTTTTAAATAAAAGTGGAGAACAGAAACTTGTAGTAAAAGTGTGGGACCCCACCGACAAAGGTTTTCAGCCGCGCGGAAAGCAGGTGAGCGAACCGCGCGGAATCTGGTACACTCCGGTTACCGGCATCTGGCAAACCGTTTGGATTGAGCCGGTGGAAAAAACATACATCACCCACCTTAAAACGGTTCCAAACATCGATGGGGGCAACGTTTTGGTTCTGGCAGCCACTGAAGGTACCATTTCTTCTGACATTGTTGAAGTAAAAGTTTTGGAGAACGGGAAGGTTATTGGCACAGGAAAAGCTGCCGTCGGCCAGGAGGTGCTGGTTGCGGTTCCCAATGCCAGACTCTGGAGTCCCGAATCGCCTTTTCTTTACGATATGGAGGTTTCCATTCTGCGCGACGGAAAAGCTACAGATAATGTAACCAGTTATGTCGGCATGCGCAAAATTTCAACATCGCGTGATGAAAATGGCGTGGTTCGCATGCAACTGAACAACAAGGATTATTTCCATTTTGGCCCGCTCGATCAGGGATGGTGGCCCGATGGATTATATACTGCACCCACCGACGAAGCATTGTTGTACGACATCAAAAAAACCAAAGATTTCGGATTTAATATGATTCGCAAACACGTGAAAGTTGAGCCTGCCCGCTGGTACTATCACTGCGACCGCGAAGGCATCCTGGTTTGGCAGGACATGCCCAGTGGCGACCGTTCGCCGCAATGGCAAATGCGCAATTATTTCAACGGGAAAGAATTGGAACGAAGTGCCGAATCAGAAGCTAATTTTCGTTGGGAATGGAAAGAGATTATGGATTTGTGCTATTCGAATCCCAGTGTGGTAGTATGGGTGCCGTTTAACGAAGCCTGGGGCCAGTTTAAAACGGCCGAAATTGTGGAGTGGACCAAAAATTACGATCCTTCGCGGCTCATCAATTCAGCAAGTGGCGGCAACCATTACGAAGTGGGTGACATTCTGGACATGCACAATTATCCGAACCCGGTGATGGGATTGTATGATTCGAAAAGAGTGAACGTACTTGGTGAATATGGCGGAATCGGGTTGGTCGTTGAAGATCATCTTTGGGAAACCGGCCGCAACTGGGGCTACGTGCAGTACAAAACATCGCAGGAAGCTACCGACGCTTACGTTAAAATGGCGGAACGGTTAAAAGAACTGATTCCAAATGGCTACTCTGCTGCGGTTTACACACAGACAACAGATGTAGAATCGGAAGTAAACGGTTTGATGACTTACGACCGCAAAGTGGTTAAACTCCTTGAAGACCAGATTAGAAAAGTGAACCGGGAAATTTCAAACTTTTTAAATGATTAATCATTTAAAAACCAAAACAATGAAAACTACAAACCTGATACTGATTTTTATTTTAATGAGCCTGATTTCTTTTTCAAAAGATAACAGGAACTCACATTACATAACAAACCAAAAACCATTGGTGGCGCAGCCTTACACTGCGCTGCCGCTGGGAGCCATCAAACCACAGGGCATGTTGCTTGAAATGCTTGAGTTACAGCGCGACGGACTCACCGGAAACATCGACAGCGTTTACAGCGTGGTTTGTGGTCCGAACAACGGCTGGCTTGGAGGAACCGGAGACGGCTGGGAACGCGGTCCTTACTGGCTCGACGGACTGGTGCCGCTGGCTTATATTCTGGATGACGATAAATTGAAAGCCAAAGCGCAGGATTGGATTGAATGGAGTATTAAAAACCAGAGGGAAGATGGATATTTCGGGCCACAGCCTCTACCTGATAATTATGAACGTATTCCGGGAACCCAGCAGGGAAATCGTGAGGACTGGTGGCCTAAAATGGTGATGCTGAAAGTGCTTCAGCAATATTATTCGGCTACCCAGGATGAACGCGTTATCGATTTGATGCTGAATTATTTTAAATACCAGCAGAATAATCTT
>JAZBNQ010000541.1:0-3520 GCA_036350775.1 Mariniphaga sp. | reverse complement strand
CATTTGGTTTCCTGTCATTTTACTTAAAACATTACATCAATCCCAAAACTGATTCAGGAAAAATTGTCGTATTTCTTATAAGCACATTTGTGTTTGTGGTTGCTCTTTGGTTGGGAACAGTTCTTGGACTGGATGGAACACTCTGGAATTAATCGTTTAACTCAATGCACAACCAATTTAACAGATATCGGTGTTGTCGATGTGAACTGACATAACATTATTGACCGTTAAATGGTGGAATGTACATTTTTACTCTATAAATCCTACTTACCCAATACTCGACCGCATCCAGCACTTTATTGATTGATTTTCTTTTTTGCTACTTCAAATATGGCATCTTCTCCGTTTATTATGCTATCAATTGTGTTATTTACCTTAAAGTCAATTGGGAATGGTTCATTTATAGCAAATCCTGTAACTGCAGTTTCAAATGTTGTCCTTGGAATATTTACCTGAATGCCTGTATTGGGCAAAGTCAATTGTATGCTAAAGTCATTGCAAATAAATGTGCTCCCGGGTTCCTCCCCGATAAAAATGGCATTGGTATTAAATTTCAGCAAAGAAATCAAATGGCCTGTGGTTGATAAGCAGCCACCGTTAACCAAAACATAAATATTTCCACCAAAATTAAGCTCATTGGGATGCATTGTATTGTATAAAGGTTCAAAATCTTTCACATCATCGTTCCGCTTGAAATAAACAAAATCTTTATTGGTAAGGTAGGAAAGTAATTGTGCTGCAAAGATTGGATGACCGCCATCGTTGTCTCTCAAGTCCAGAATCAGGTTTCGAATATGATTTTTTCGGATGTCTTTAAAAATGCTATCCAACTGATAGAAATAATAATCCATATTCTGTATGGCAAAAGTTGGAACTTTAAGAACACCTGCGGTCATTTTATCCAAATATTCAAAATGAACTTCTGTTTCTTTCGTTTTAAAATCCAGATTAACATCTTTAATACTCAAAGCGGAAATAGTAACACTTTTTACAGAATTATTGGTTTTAAATTTTACATTGAACTCCTTCGAATCAGAAAGAAGACAGAAAAGCTCCTGAAATCGTTTATTGAGTCCATTATACTTTGCTGTTGTATTGAAAGCTTCTGATGGAATGAAATAAAAAGCTTGTTTTACAATTTGCGCAACCGGCATATCATTAATTGCAATAATCTCTTCACCGGGTGCAATTGGATTCCTCTCTTCGGATATACTATTAATATAAAAGGCCCTATTATCAGAAAAAAATAATCTAAAAGGGAAATAATTACCCATTTTGCTTGTTGTATTCTGGTAAGTGATTGGTAATTTTAGCCCTGTGTGGCTGCAATGTACAGCATCTGTTAATTTTGAAGCCAGCAAGTAAAATTCTTTTAAAGTGAGTGCGGTATCAATTTCACTTTTAAGCTTTTCTACCAATATATCAATTGAATCTTTTGATGTAAAAGCAAATAACTTTGGATGGTGCTGTTTCAAACTTGAATAAAGAAATGTGATATCAAATTTTAACCCTTCAGCATCAAAGTGTTGCTCTGGTATTTTTCTGTTATCCTCAATGGGTTTTGATATATCCATACTTTTATTCAGTTGAATGGCATGCTTTGAACCATCCGGAAAAATAAAAAATCCGGAGAGTTCGGTCATTTGGTCATTAAAACTCCCTTCAAATGAAGTTTTCTTGGCTGGTATATAAAATGTAAATTTATTTTCCAATAGGTTGATATCAATTATTTTATCATCCTGAATTGTATTTTCGCCGGCAAACATTTTAATGTTGCCTTCATACAGGTTTTGGTCATTAATCCGAAAGTTTACAATTGCCTTAAAATCATTCATAAAAATCCCTGTCCAGTCTCCACTAAAGTTAATATGAGAATAAACCTGAAAGCCAACAATCCCTGAAAACAAACTAATTACCAGGCAGATAAAAAATATTGAATGTGTTTTCATTGTTTTAAAATTTTATTGTTTCAATTTGTACTTTTCGTTACCGGCTTTCGCTGATTCGGTCACCTGCAAAATTGGACTAAGGATACAAAATTCTTAAGTAGTTGCAACTGTTTTAAGTGAATAACTTGCCTTGCCAAACCTCATGAAAATTTGTTTGCAGCTGTTGGTTATGGAAACACAATCGAAAACCCAGTCAACATTTCCAACTTTCATTACGGCATATCCGTTACCGACTTTCAAACAGTTTAATGTATTCCACGTTTACTTCACCAACTTTTTCGTTGAGATCGGGAGGTATTATGATACGTTCATTCAAAACCTTACACTGCATCTCCTTTTTTTTCAATTAATCCTTAGAACGGTTGACCAAAATTTTTTCAGACAGGCTTCAGAACTCACTTAGTCCTTATAAATTTTTATTTTTCTGTAAGCTTAAAAAAGCTTGCACCAGAATATCTTCGGCTTCCACTTTATCGATTCTAATTCTCAGTTTCTCACAGTAAATGGTTTTCATTACAACTTGCACAACTGGAACAGCATTTTCTGATTAAACTCCCTGCAAAAATCTATGAAATCCTCATAAATATTTCAATGCCTTTTCCCCGGTTTGTTTCACTTTTGGTTCAATGACGACGCGAATTCATAAATGTTGCACAGGAAACATTGTAATCCGTATTAACTGTTTTAAGCTCTGTAATTTATCGAAAATACTTTAGCTTTTTATAAAGTTCACAGATTTACTTAACTGAACCAATTCGATGAAATCCATATGTAAAAAGACTTTTGAATGCCCTTGTTGTTTGGATGAAAAAAAATCGCTATCACGTTTTTCTTGGAGATATTCAATTTTGTTGTCGAGACTTGGTTGTTCATATTTTCAATACTAAGAATGTTCAAATATTGGAACGAGTTGTTTGCAAAGATGATGTTCAAATCCAAATTGAATATTTACCTTATATCTAAATATTGGAAAGATTAGATTTCTTTTTAAAATTCTTTAAAGCAAAAATTCATTGAAAAATGAGCATTAATAGCATGATTTAAGGTTCAAATTTTGGTGAAAATTAAAATGAATTTCAAAATCGCTTTCGCAAGCCCTTGATTTACTAAGCGGAAATGGGACTCCCCTTCTGGCCGCGCAGCCAGACAGGGAAATATTGAAACCGGGTAAATAGAAATATGTGAATAAATCATATGGTTAAATAAATGGGACACTTAGTTTCATTTTGAAGAATGATTCCTATTGATTAGTTTAATAACTAATTTGAAATCAACCATTAAACTTTCTGGTTTCATTATTGTTTTAATTTAGTGAAAGGGGTAGAACTCTTCTGTATTTATGATTGGTTTTGTGCTTAGGGGTTTGTAAATCATCAATCATCTTCAAAAAGCGTCCATATTGTTCTATCTCTTTTTTCTTTTAATGGTGTTCCTTTATTTCCAATTCCTGAATATATTTTTTGCCAATAGATAACCCAAATCCTGAATGGAGTAATTATTGGAAAATTAAATCCTTAATTATTACTCCATTGGTTGCAGCGTTTGGTTTTTTGTCATTTTATTTGAAAGAT
>JAZBNQ010000540.1:0-4881 GCA_036350775.1 Mariniphaga sp. | reverse complement strand
TTTCATCAGCAAAATCAAGGTAGTACCTGAACATCGACTGTTCGTCTTTTCGGTATCTCCAAACCTGATCGCTTCCTACAACAAATCCATCGAGCATTTCATTTAGCTTTTTTAGTTCGCCAAACTGACAGGTTTTGGGCAGCATTCGTTTGATGTTATTTTTTCTGAATTTTTTGAATTCCAGCCCAAGCAAGGCGATAATCTGCGCAGCAATTTTTTTTCTGAATGTGGCAGGTTCGGGCACGTAATTTATAATGTAGGATTCGTAACCCAGCGATTCAATGAGTTTGTAAATTGAAAATGCCTGTAAAACAGCCCCGTAATTATAATTTGAATGATGAAATGTGAGAATGCCGATTTTCATGGCTGTCTGTTTATTTTTAGTTTTTTTAAAGCGCCTTTTTTGTAATGATAAAATGTAGTTGCAAGCTTTAGAAGATTTAACGAAGCCGCCATTTTTTTATCAAAAACAGAAGCATCAGTATATTTTTTCCAAATCGTTAAACTTTTTTTACGAGTTTTCATCCGAAGTCGCTGAACTATTTTAAAATCGATCGGAACTTTTTCTTTTCCAAACCTTTTGGGCTGAATTTTTAACCCTATTTTTTCTGCAATTCTTAAACGAACCGACAAACCTGTGTGCCGGTGATTGAAACTCCCTTTTTGTGAAAAGAGAAGGCATTCAATTGAGAGTTTTTCCAGATTTAGTTTTCCCTGCTGAATGCCTTGTTGAATCAGGTCATCGGCAAAATGCGAACGTGTAATTACCAGATTGGTTCCTTTGCCGTCCAGGTGGTAGGGTTTAATCCATGCATCGCCCATCGAAATGTCAGCGAGTTCTGTGGTCACGTCTTCGCAAAAATCGCATGCATTTGCTTTAAAAAGGCCTGTTCCCCACATATCTCCAACAGTTTTCATTCGAATGGATTTCTTCGAATTTGTTCCCAAATCGGTGCACCCAAACAGGTAGTCTCCGGCACTGCTTTCAAGGTTTTTAATGCGGTATTGTGGTTTCTGAAAGTGGTTTTTTGCACCCGATTTATCTGCCAAATATTCGGTAAAAAACCTACTTTTTAATCCCCCGCAGATTATTCCAATCAGGAAGGGAATTTTTTCTTTCAAATATAGTTCCTTGAGTTGTGCCAAACGAACAGCCTTAACAAAACAGGCCACACCCACAATGGCTATTTTTCCGTTTAACTGGTTGATTTCAGTTAAAACAGAACCCAATGTAACCGGGAAGTACCTGGTTTTTGAGGTGGTCAGCAATTCTTCCCGGGTACTGCTGATTGCATATTCGTAATATTGTCCGGGTTTTTCTGATTCTTTCACTGAAATGACATGATTGATGAAGCCTTGCTCTAAAAGTTCAGAGGCAACATATGTTGCCATGCCGCCTGAGGAAGAAGTCAACCTGTATTCATCGGCATACCCGGCATAAATTCCTTTGTATTTTCCAATTTTGGGATGGCGGGAGATTTCATCCGTTAAAATTTTTTTAGCAATTTCATCTTCAGTCTTCAACGCTTCTTCAGGATAAGGATTAAAGGGACAAACCGTTAAACAATCACCATTATCATTACATTCATCTGCAATTTCAGGAACTAAAAACCCGTACTCATTCCAGTTCATTTTCAATGCTCCGGAAGGACATTTATAAACGCAAAGCCCGCAACCTGTGCATAAGTCCTGGTTTACTACTTCGGTAATGACTTTTGGGATTTGAGTCATTTAAATAGAATCCTTTTTTAAATTATTAAAACTCAATTATTGAATTCTTTTTGTGTTAATAAAATGCTTAAACAAAGATAGAAGAATTAAACGCAATAAAAACATCCTAAAGTTATCGCCTGTTATGTATTTATTTTTCGAAGGTAAGCAAGTCAGCCGGTTTAAGAGGCGTTATTTTCAGATTTCCAATAAATGAGAGCGGACTGATCCAGTTGTAAACAACCAAAAAAGAATAAAATCCGTCTTGCGGAGGGGTGAAGCGACTGTTTGGATGAATTGTATTGATCGCTTTCCACTTCGAGTTATTTAGTGATTGCTCAGACGGTGCACTTTTATAAAATATAACAGCATTGTTGCTGTTTAACACCGGAAGAGAAATTTTATATTCCATTCCTTTTTCCAATTTATTTTGAGGAAATACCTGATGTGAAAAATAAGGTTTATCTCCATGAGTTGAATCATACAATTCAATGTCTGAAACGGAAATATCAAATTGTTTTTCGTTCTCGATTTTCAATGCCAGTTCACAGGTGCTTATCGTTGGAAAAGCAAAATGAAGCTGGTTCCCTTCAATAAATTTGTGTGTAATGATTTCGACGTTGTTTTTGGGATTATCGCCAATTTTTTTAAATAATGATATTTTGTAAGTTGAAAGCAGATTGTCGTTAAAAGTAATTTTTAGATAATCTGTACTGTCTGATTTGGCAGAATGGAAAAGGAAATACGATAATTTCGACTGTGTTTTTGTTTTTCTTTTTTTGTTTTTGAAAAACCTTCTGTATTCTCTGTTTGATTTCAGATTCAGCACCTGCAGTGAATCGGTAGATAGAACTTGTTCAGTGGTCATCGGGATATAAAATAAAGAGTCGTTCATTTTTTCTGCTAGTTGCGATTTATATCGGGTTACAAATTCAATTTTCCTGTTTTTTTGGTTGCTTATTTTGTTAGCCAGCATAACAGACCAAATTCTCATTTGATAATCGAAAACCGGCTCACGGAATATCTCATGGAGATGTTTCATTTCATAAATCTGATACCACATGTAATTATCAGCAAGAGTCTTTCTGTTTCTGTCGTAGTAACTCCATGAAGGAGTGTCATAATGTTCAAGGCTGTTAATCAAACATTCATAAGACTGGTTGAATATTTGATTTGCAACAGAATCTGCAGGAAAAAAGGCGCAGTATTCATACAATCCAATCATTCCGTTAATAAAACCATTTAAAACGTGTTTCGATTTTTTTGAATTGGGATATTCCTCAATCCAGGTACAACCTTCCGATGTGGTGGAAATCGTGCCTCCTTTTTCCTGGGGTGCTGTTAAAACATAAGCTATTTTTTCAATAACCGGCAATATAGTTGTGTCGCTGGTTAGTTTGTGATATCTTAAAAGATAGCTTATTGCAAATCCCTGGGTCATCCCTGAATACCAGGGAGCCTTCAAATCCCAAAACTTAAAATTATAAGGTAATCCAATTCCTTTGCCTTCAAACATTTGATGAACCTGAGCAGGGTTTTTAAAATAACTGACCTGATTTACACACTTTAAATAAAAAGTGCTATCCCCCGTTTCTTTGAATTTATAATAGGCCAAAAGACCATATTTGGCTATGGATAAAGGGTGGTATTTTTTATCTGACAAAATGATTCCATTTTTATCGAAAGTTCTGGACGATTCAAATTCTTCAATTTGCACCCTGTCAACCTGGCAAGTATAACGAAACAATTCCTGGGCATTAACCAATTTAAATGATAAAAAAAGCGCAATAAATAAGGAGTAATGAAATTTATTTAGGTAAAGAAATTTGAACATGGTATTAAAATGGATTAGAGTAACTGATTCATAATATTAAGCAGGCTTTTTTCCCTTTCCTTGAATAAAAATGGTTTTAGAGCTGATTTGACATTGGAATCCAACTCGGGTTGAAATTCATTTTTAATGGCCTTTTTAATTGAATCCGAAATTTCTGATGCATCTCTTTTGGCAACAATTCCAAAATCTCTAACTAACTCAGGCATTCCGCCAACATTTGTAACAACAGGAATGCAGCCAAAACTCATTGCTTCAACAATGGAAACACCAAACGATTCGGAGCGTGAAAACTGACAGTAAATTTTTGCCTTTTTATAATAACCTTCAAGTTCTTCATGTTTAACCCGTTCAATCCATTCCAGGTTTATCGGATGTGGTTTTAACAGATGCGAAGGCAAATTTTTACTTATTCCAACGGCCATAAATTTTACTTCCGGCAGTGTTTCTGCAACTTTTATAAACGTATCCATACCTTTTAAAAAGAAAGTTCGTTCTGAATCAATCAGCCCCACCGTGATAACTAAATTTTCTTTTTCTATTTGAATCTCCCTGTTCGCTGAAATATTGACACAGTTGTACAGCATCCTGGTGTTTGCTTTTGGGGCAATCCACCGCACTTTTCTTTCCACATTTTTCGAAACGGCCAGATTCATGGAACTTTGTTTCATTGAAAATTGGGCGCAAAACCCTCTGATTTTTGATGTAAAAACGCCATAATTCAGTTCAGGCATTTTTACTACATCGTATCCGCCAATAACTAAAAACGATTTTTTTCCTGTCAACTTTGCAAAAAGTACAGGCAAAAATGAATGGTAATCGGCAAACCAAATAAAAACCGCGTCATATTTCCAAATCTGAAAAAGCAGGTAAAAGAACTGTTTTCCAAATTGAAGGGCTGTTTTTGGTAAGCCTTTAACCGGTCGGAACTGATAACGAATTACTTCAAATTGTCCGGATAAAATTTCAAAGTCTGTTTTTACAAACGTTGACCAGGTAGTATGAATAAACAGTATCTTCTTTTTGTCCTTCATTTCACATTCAAAAATAGTACTTTTGACCATCTGTGAAATAAAGTTTTGAATTTATGCCAAAAATTCTCACCATAGTGGGTGCGCGCCCACAGTTTGTGAAGGCTGCGGCGTTAAGCCGGGCCCTGAAAAAATTTAACCTGGCAGAGGTGCTGGTGCACACCGGCCAGCATTTCGACGAAAACATGGCCGACATTTTTTTCCGGCAAATGGAAATTCCCGAACCAAAATACAATCTGGGCATCAATTCACTCAGCCACGGCGCCATGACCGGACGCATGCTTGAGGAAATTGAAAAAGTGCTGACAG
>JAZBNQ010000539.1:0-2283 GCA_036350775.1 Mariniphaga sp. | reverse complement strand
GCCTGTAAAAATGATTGGCCACTCCATGGGAGGTGTGCTAATCCGTGATTTTATGGTGCTTTATAAAGAAACCTGGCAAAAACTCAACCAATCAGAAGGATTCAGGCTTATATTTTTAGGAGCCCCGCTTGGCGGTTCTTTCCGCATTCCTGCCGTATTGTTTGGTATGGACCGGTTAATCAATAAATTGAGTTTAATCGATCTGGTTCATAAAAAAACAGAACTCATCCAGGTTTTTTCCAAATTTCAGGGCCTTCTGGGATTGCTTCCGTTTGATGCAGAAGATGATTTTTCAAAACTGGGAACATGGGAAAAAATGAAAAAAGGCGCCAATGATGAAGACTGGCCCGTTCCGGATAATAAAAATTTGGATTGGTTTAAAAGTTACCGGGATAAAATGAAAAATGAACTGGTTGAGGAAGACTTTAAAAATGCTGTTTATGTTGCCGGAAAAGACAGGGCCACACCCTGTGGCTATATGTTGGATAAAAAGACCACCGGCAACGAACTTGTTTTTTTAAGTACGGCTGAAGGTGACCAGAGTGTTACCTGGGAAAGCGGAATTCCTGAAGCGCTTAAAAAAAGAAAAAACGCCGTGTATTATGTTAATGTAACGCATGGTGAACTGGCCTGCCATCCACTTATGTTTAAAGGGATTAAAGATATTCTGGCGAACGGCTCAACCCGTTTTTTCAGTAATGAACAACCATTGGTCAGGGGCGAAGAAAAATTGTTTATTGCACCCGAATTCAGGGATTTCGATCTCTCGGAAGCTGGAATTGACTTTTCGGTTTTGGGAATTGGCGGAGAAACCGAGCCTGAAATTGAACAGCC
Organism: Mariniphaga sp.; assembly: GCA_036350775.1. Taxonomy (GTDB): domain Bacteria; phylum Bacteroidota; class Bacteroidia; order Bacteroidales; family Prolixibacteraceae; genus Mariniphaga. Next base: position 1,449 of record JAZBNQ010000539.1, on the reverse strand, counting down.
TCCGCTGGGAGTTTCCATCAGCCACGGCGACCTTTACTATTCAAGGTTTCCTGTGTTGGCAGGCCATTTCGATGGCGACGGAATCCTTTATGCCGAAAAAGCCATCGATAAATATCTTGGCGGGACACTGAGCCACCACCACCGGCTTGGAATTTATCCGGGAACAGCTGGCAGCAGCGATATATTTTTATCGGCTAATTTGGGTTTTAAAGGAGCAATAATAATTGGACTCGGAAAACCGGAAAACTTAACAACTCATGTTTTTACGAAATCGGTGGAGCAGGGGGCTTCCAATTTTATGCTAAGCATAAATGACCAGGTTCAAAACTCAGAGGAAGCGGAAGTTCCAAAAGAGCCCGTTGGAATTTCAGCACTTATTGTGGGCAGCGGTTACGGTGGTTTGTCCATTGAAAATTCAATGAAGGCCGTTATTCAGGGCGTTTACAATGCCAATAAAAATGTTGTTAAACTCGACCTGGAAAACACACAACTTATTCACCACATCGAGTTTATTGAGTTGTTTGAAGATAATGCCATCAGCGCATTGTATTCGCTTGGCCGGATTGATAAACAGGAAACACGTTCGTTTAAAATAATTATAGAGGAAAAGAAAATAAAAACTTTGCTGGGCGCCAAAAAACGAATTCCGAATGAAATCAACTCAGGCTGGTGGAACCGGATTACTGTGACAGAAGATTTTGAAGATGAGGGAAAAACAATAAAGTGTTTGAAATTTTGTGCTTCAACCGGCCGTGCTTATGAAAAAGAAAGTACACTTCCTACAACGCCTGCAATTATTGAGGGAACCATTCACGAAATGTCAACCAGCAACCGGTGGTCGCCGCAAAAGGCAAAATCGATGTTTGAGCTGCTCATTCCCAACGAATTTAAAGAGCAATTAAAACGGCACGGGAACATCAACTGGATTCTCGATCATTACACGGCTCAATTTCCGTGGGAACTGCTGCAGGATGAGGTTGAAGATTCCAGGCCACTCTGCATCGCTTCAGGAATGATCAGGCAACTGTCCACCGAAAATTACAGGCAGGTTATTAAAGCTGCGCCGGCAAATAATGCACTTGTTATTGCCGATCCTGATTTAAAAGGTTTTGCCTCGCAATTGCCCGGAGCCCTGAAAGAAGGGCAAATTGTTTCTGAGATTCTTACAGAACAGCGTTTTGTCACAACCACCAGTTTTAACGGAACCAGTTCTGAAATTATTGAAAAAATGTTTTGTGCCGATTACCGGATCATTCATTTGTCGGGTCACGGAGTGTTCAACAAAGATGTTTCCAAAGGTTCGGGAATGGTCATTGGTAAAAACATGTATTTGTCGTCGCGCGAAATCAGGCAGATGAGCACAGTGCCCGAACTTGTTTTTGTGAATTGCTGCCACATTGGAAAAGTGGATGACACGGCAGAAGAGTTTTACCAGGAAAGGTACAAACT
>JAZBNQ010000538.1:0-12520 GCA_036350775.1 Mariniphaga sp. | reverse complement strand
CTGTTCCTGATGCACCGCGTGTTGCTACATTGGCTTTTTGTTCCATTGCTGAAAAATCAAAATCGGGCAGTTCATTAGAAAAGAATTGTTTCCATTTTTTTGCCAGTTCAGGATTTTCAGATTCCCATTTTGCCTGGGCCTCTTTTTTTGCTTTGGCGGCTTTTATCAGCTCTTTTTTTCGTTCGTCGTAAACTGCTTTTACATCGTCAAAAATTACAAACGGATTTTCAGGATCGCCTCCCAGGTTTGCAATGGATTTTGCAAACGACGCACCGGCTTCGCCCAGTGGCATTCCGTGTGTTGAGGTTTGTCTTTCAAAGTTTTCGCCAGATTCAGTTACAGCACCTTTACCCATAATGGTTTTCCCTATAATCAGGGTCGGGCGGTCAGTTTCGGTTTGCGCATTTTTAAGTGCACCTCTTATCTGATCGGGATCATTTCCCTGGATGGTGACTACATTCCAACCCCAGGCTTCGTATTTTTTGGCTGTATCTTCAGCCGTTACAATATCGGTTTTTGTTGAAAGCTGAATGTCGTTGGAGTCGTAAAACATGATGAGGTTCCCAAGCCCGAGGTAACCGGCTATGCGGCCAGCTCCCTGTGAAACTTCTTCCTGAATTCCTCCATCAGAAATAAATGTATAAATTTTATGCGAAACCCAGTCGCCAAAGCGTGCAGCCAGAAACTTGGCGGAAATAGCAGCTCCAACTGCCATGGTGTGTCCCTGCCCGAGCGGACCGGAAGTATTTTCCACACCCCGCTCAACATCCAGTTCGGGGTGGCCCGGAGTTACACTACCCCATTGGCGGAAATTTTTCAAATCTTCCATGTTGTAATAACCGGCCAGTGCAAGCACAGAATAGAGCATGGGCGACATGTGACCGGGATCGAGAAAAAACCGGTCGCGGTTGACCCAGGTCATGTCCGACGGGTCGTAGTTCAGAAATTCGGAATAAAGGATGTGAATGAAATCGGCACCACCCATTGCTCCTCCCGGATGGCCTGATTTTGCCTTTTCCACCATGGCTGCCGAAAGAATTCGGATATTGTCAGCAGCTTTGGTTTCAATTCGTTTGCTCATTGTTATCTTTTTTTGAATTAATATTTTACCTGATTTTTAGTTGAGGCCAAAAATAACAAAAAAAGAGGAACCCGCGGGCTTCCTCCATTTTGTTCAATGAAATATTATGACTGGATAATGCGCACCATAATAACACCTTTAATGGCTTCCAGCTTGGTTTTAATTTCCGGATTAATGGATGCACGCGCAACATCAATAATATTGTAGGCGATATTTTCGTGTTTTTTGTTTAGCATGTTATCTATATTCAGACCTTCAGAAGCCAGAACACTTGAAATCTGGCTAACCATGTTGGGAATGTTTTGGTTGGCAATTAAAATTCTTGCTCCACCGTTACGTTCCATTTGCGCCTCAGGAAAGTTTACCGAATTTTTAATGTTCCCATCTTCCAGAAAATCTTTGAGTTGGTTAACTGCCATAATCGCACAGTTAGTTTCTGATTCATTTGTGGAAGCACCAAGATGCGGAATGGCAATAACGTTTTTCATAGTCAGGGTTTTTTCGTTGGGAAAATCGGTTACATAACGGGCCACTTTTCCTGATTCAATGGCGACTCCCAATGCATCGAGATCAACCAATCCACCTCGGGCAAAGTTCAGAATTCGGACATTATTCTTCATCATTCCGAATTTCTCCTTGTTGATGTAATTTTTGGTTTCAGGTGTAAGCGGAATATTTAAAGTAACATAATCTGCCTGACTTAGAAGGGGTTGAATTCCATTTACAAATTTTACCTGGTTGCTGAGTTTTAAAGCCTGTTTAACTGACATGTAGGGATCGTACCCGATTACATTCATTCCCAGAGAATGAGCTGCGTTTGCCACCAAAACACCAATGGCACCCAGTCCAACTACAGCCAGTGTTTTTCCCTGAATTTCCTGCCCGGCAAAATTCTTTTTACCCTTTTCTATAAGTGGGGCAACTTCTTCTCCTTTTCCAGCAAGTGTTTTTGCCCAGGCAACGCCGTCGGTAATGTCACGTGAGGCAAGCAATAAACCTGCAATAACCAGTTCTTTTACACCATTGGCATTGGCACCGGGTGTATTAAAAACCACGATGCCTTTTTCGGTACATTTTTCGATTGGGATATTGTTAACTCCTGCACCCGCGCGTGCCACGGCTTTTAATGTTGAAGGAAATTCCATTTCGTGCATGTTAAAACTGCGTAAAATAATGGAATCAGGCCGAGGCATTTCACTTGCAATTTCATAATTGTCTAAAGGAAAGAGGCTCAGGCCTTCGGTATCAATCTTATTTAACGTCTGAATTTTAAACATATGGTAATAATTATAGTTTGTTAACTTACAGTGCAATACTGACAAATATCAGGAATTTATCCGAAGAAGAGAGGCAGTTCCCAGCTTAACTTTTCAATATGAAATTAACATTAAGAAGGATTTTGATTTTTTCATTTTTCATTTTTCAATTTGGTAAAATATTTTACAGAGGCCCTTTTAACATGGGGTGAAAGAAGCAACGCTGAAATAACGGTAGGGAATGCCATCAATGCAAATGCAATGTCAATTAATCCGATAATTACACGAAGGTTGGAAATAGCACCTATAATAATTATTCCCACGAAAATGTAATTGTAGATGTGTCCATATTTTGCGCCGGCAACAAAACCAAGGCATTTTACCCCGTAATACGGAAATGCAAAGAGTGTTGACATGGCAAAAAAGGCAACAGCGCCCGTCAAAATATATTTTCCATAATACGGAATGGCGGCTTCAAAAGCATGAGCGGTCAATGTAATCCCGTCGGCTGAACTTTCCAACCAGGTGTTGGTGACAATAATAGCCAGTGCGGTCATGGTGCAAATGATAAGGGTGTCGATAATTGGACCAAGCATGGCGACAAGGCCTTCGCGGACCGGTTCACTGGTTTTGGCTGCTCCGTGTGCCATGGGGGCAGTTCCCAAGCCGGCTTCGTTTGAAAAAGCTGCCCGTCGCACTCCGGTAATAATAATGGCGCCAACTGAGCCCCCCAGAACAGCTTCACCTGTAAACGCATAGGAAAATATGGTTTTAAATGCTGGAACAATTTGTGAAGTATTTGAAAAGATGATGATTAAAACGGTAACCACATAAACGACCACCATAAACGGAACAAGACGGCCGGTCACATTTCCGATTCTTTTAATTCCCCCAATAACCACAATGCCTACAATAACGGAAATAATTATCCCGGTTAAAAGATCAGTTTGAAAATTGCCTCCCAGGTTGTTGGGAATTAAAATCGTATCGCGAACCATTTGTGTGAGTTGGTTGGCCTGGAAAAGCGGTGAAACGCCAATCATTCCAACAACAGAAAAAAACACAGCCAGTGGCCGCCAGCTTTTTCCCAGACCTTCAGTAATAAAATACATGGGACCTCCCTGAATTTCGCCTGCTGAATCTTTTCCACGAAACATAACAGCCAGCGTGCAGGTGAAATATTTTGTTGAAATGCCAAGCAATGCTGAAACCCACATCCAGAAAACAGCGCCCGGGCCACCCATGGTAATGGCCACAGCCACCCCGCTCACATTTCCCATTCCAACAGTACCGGCAAGTGCAGTTGAAAGTGCCTGGTAATGGCGCAGTTGGCCGGGTTCGTTCGGATCGTCGTATTTGCCGGTTAAAATTTGCAATGCGTGCCCCAGGTAACGTAACGGAACCAGGCGGGAGTAAACCAAAAAATAAAAACCTCCGCCAAGAAGCAAAACAAGTACCGGTACACCCCAGATAAAATCTGCAGTGGAGATAATGAACTGCCCGGTATTTTCAAATAGCTGATTCAGAATAAAAATGGATTATTTTAACTGAACTTTGGTAAAAACCGGCAAATGGTCCGAAGGAAACCTGTGGTCTTTAAAATCAGTTAAAGCAGCGTATTTCAAAACTTCAACACCTCCGTTTACAAAAATGTAATCAATCCGGCGGCTTGAAAGATCGGCATCCAGTTTAAATCCGTTGTAAGTTCCAAAAGGACCGTAAGGAGGTTCTTCAGTAACTTCGTAGCTGTCCTTCATATATTTTTTAAGCAGAATTATGGGCTCCTGGTCGGGAGTAAGGTTGAAGTCGCCGGTTAAAATAACCGGCAGGTTTTTATTCCGGGTCATTTCTCTGATTTTATCCTCAATAAGCAGTGCAGAATTTTTCCGGGCTTCCACACCCACATGATCGAAATGGGTGTTTAACACAAGAAACTGTTTTCCGGTAACTTTTGATTGAAAACGGCCCCAGGTAACAATCCGGTTAAGTGCTGCGTCCCAGCCTTTGCTTGGTTTTTCAGGTGTTTCAGAAAGCCAGAAAGTTCCGTGGTCATAGAGAATAAACTTTGATTTATCGTAAAAAACCGGGGAAAACTCACCTGCTTTTTCACCGTCGTCGCGGCCAACACCAAACCATTCATACTCCGGAAGTCCACTTTTTATATCCAAAATTTGATCATACAAAGCTTCCTGAAGACCAAAAATATCGGCTTCATGAAAACGCAGCAGGCCATTCACCATTTCGATGCGGTTGGGCCATGCATTTTCGCCGTCTGAAGCTGTGTTCATCCTGATATTATATGAAACGACATTCATTTGTTGCGAAAATAGAGTAGCTGGAATTAAGAACAAAACGATACCTAAAATTTTTTTCATCACTCACAAAAATTAAATTGTTCGTATTTCTGATTTTGCTTTTCACTTTTTACAATAGTATGCCGGGATTCACCAAAATCCATCAGAACAAAATTATAACAAAAATCTACAATCTCAGTAAAGTAATTTTGCATGGGGTTACTGGCCATCTCGTGTCCTCCGCCGCATGTTGTGTGCAGCCAGTACGGAACATTCAGGTTTTCAAGTTTTTGGGCAAGGGTGTGTGAACCGTGTAAGATCAAATAACCGGGTTTGTTTTGTTCGCAGTAATGATGCGGGGCGGTTGCATAAGGAACCAGGTTGTCGTCGGTTCCGTGAAAAAAAAGCGAGGGAATTGCAGATTCATCGTAAATAATTGATGTATCGGGAATGGCGCCTGCCATGCCAATTACACCTGCATAAGCCACAGGCCCCGAAGGAAGATCGTAACAAACGGGTGGTGAATAGGAGGTGATAAGAACAGCCTCGGCTCCAGCACTACTGCCGGCCAGAATGATTCTTTGCGGATTGATTCCAAGGTATTCATAATTTTGAATCAGGTAAAATGTAGCATCCTGAATATCTGCCACTGCTGCATCAAATGTTACCAGTTTTTCTGAGACCGGACAATCGCAGCCAAATCCATTTGGCTGATCTTTCCGGGTTAACCGGTATGAAATGGAAACAACTACATAACCATATTCTGCCAAATTGGTACAAAATTGAACAATATCATCGCTGTTTCTTGTTCCACCCTGAAATCCTCCACCGTGAACATAAACAAACACTGGTCTGTCTGTGTCCGGATCATTTTGTGGAAGATAAATATCCATTTCCAGGTTTTGTCCGTCTTTGGTAGCGTAGGTGTGTGTTTCAATTGAAATTTCGTTGGTAAAAGGTTGAAAGTATTTTTCTTGTGCCCTTGAAGTGGTTACAAGGATAATAATCGAAAATAATAATACGATTTGTTTCATTCGAGTAAAATTTCGTCGAAGATACTAATAAAGTGGTTTTGGAGAAAGTCTAATAAAAAAAGGGATCCGGAATTTCCGAATCCCCCGGTTTAATTCCTTAAACCAGATGTTAATTATTCAACTGTGAATTATAAAATTTATCTTCCCAAAAAATTTTAATCTAACTCCTTTACGTTGTAAATCAAAATTCAATCCAAATAACAGATGTCGTTGTATTTTAGTTTTTTACCAAAGAATGAGCTGTTTTGTTCGGTGTCATTTTGGGAAAGTTTTTCTAATATAAAAACAAAAAATCCGGCAGTTGAATACCGGATTTTCATAAGAGTTTGTGAAATAAACATTTAAAAGCGCTCGCGTTTGGTATATTTTGTATGTAACAAATGATGCGACAATTCACCCAACGGTTCTTTCAGGAAATCTTTATAAAGTTTTTGAACTTCAGGATTTTCATGCGACTTTCGGATGGGCAGGTCGGCATCTTCGGCATAAATTGCCTCGGCACGTTTTTGCCTGATTTCCGGATTGGTTGGAATTGGTTGACCACCTCCGCCAAGACATCCACCCGGGCAGGCCATAATCTCCACAAAATGGAAATCGGCTTCACCGGCTTTTACTGTATCCATTATCTTTTTGGCATTAACCAATCCGTGTGCAACGGCACATTTTAGTTCAACGCCATCAAGGAAAGCATATTGTTCCAATGGATTCTCAATTTTTATGGATGCTTTTCTTACGCCTTCCAAACCGCGAACCGGTGTAATGTTAAGGTTTTCGAAAGGCACTTCGCGGCCGGTTACCAGTTCATAGGCGGTACGAAGTGCTGCTTCCATAACACCACCTGTTGCTCCGAAGATTGCACCTGCGCCGGATGAATCACCCATAAGCCTGTCAAATTTTGCAGGAGCCAGTTTGTCAAAATCCAGTCCGGCTTGTTTAATCATAATACCCAGTTCGCGTGTTGTTAACACATAATCCACATCGCGGTATCCGCTATCGTGCATCTCGGGCCGGTGAGCTTCGTATTTTTTGGCCGTACAGGGCATAACGGAAACCGAAACGATGTTTTCAGGTTCAATGTTTCTTGCTTTGGCGTAATAGGTTTTTGCCAATGCACCAAACATTTGTTGGGGCGATTTACAGGTAGAAAGATTTTCCAGATGTTCAGGATATAAATGTTCGATATATTTAATCCAGCCTGGTGAACAGGAAGTTACCATCGGAATTTTGACATTTTTGTCTTTCTCTACGAGGGCTTTTTTTAGTCTCGTGAGTAGTTCTGTACCTTCTTCAACAATGGTGAGGTCAGCCGTAAAATCAGTATCCAGAACAGAGTCGAAACCAAGCCTGCGCAATGCTGCCACCATTTTTCCGGTTACTCTCTCGCCGGGTTTCATTCCCATTTCTTCGCCTAATCCAACACGCACAGCGGGTGCAGTTTGTACCACAACATGTTTTGTGGGATCAGAAATTGCACCCCATACTTCTTCAATATAATTTCTCTCTACCAAGGCTCCTGTAGGACAGTGATTTACGCATTGTCCGCAATTGGTGCAAACCACATCGTTCATGGCTTTTTCGAAGAAAGTGGAAATTTTCATGTGGTCGCCTTTGTAAGCTACGGTAAGGGCATTTACTCCCTGAAGTTCAGCGCAGGTTCTGACACACCGCTGGCACCTGATGCATTTGCTGTCGTCTTTCATTATTGAGGGCGAATACATATCAATGGTGTAGTTTTTCAGCGGAGCCAGTTCGATAAAATCCTGGGTCATTATTTTGTATTCCGAAGAAAGTTCCTGCAATTCGCAGTTTCCGTTTCGGTAACATTTGGTGCAGTCGGCATTGTGTTCTGCCAGAATAAGTTCTATGATATGTTTTCTGGAATTTCTTACTTTCAGACTATTGGTAAGAATCTCCATGCCATCTTCGCATGGTGTGGCACAAGCCGCCGAAAGCCGCTTTTGCCCAACTACTTCAACTACGCAAACACGACAGTTTCCTGCAACGCACAAGTCTTTGTGGTAACAAAGCGTTGGAATTCTGATGCCTTCTTCTTCAGCGGCTTCAAGTATGGTTTTCCCTTTTTTAATTTCAACAGGAAAACCGTTTATGGTAATATTAACTTTTTTGTTCATTGTTTCAGTTTATAGATTTTAGTAAATCATTTCTTCGCGGAAATTTTCTACAATTGAAGAGAAAGAATTAGCTACAGACTGGCCTAATCCGCATTTTGCTGTGAGCTGCATGGTTTCGGTAAGCTTTAAAAGCTTGTCGAGATACGATGCTGGTTTTTCTCCCCTTTTAACAGCCTTAATTCCCAGCAAAAGTTGCTGACAACCAACCCTGCATGGTGTGCATTGGCCACACGATTCTTCTCTGAAAAATTCGAGATAATTATCGAGCACATTGAACATGGACCTTGAGCTGTTAAAAAGCATCATAGAACCACCTGTTGGAAGTGAAATACCTACAAGTTTTCCTTCGTAGCCAATGGCAGTGTCTTTAAATTTTTTACGGGGAACCAGAAATCCGGATGCGCCTCCAACCTGCACGGCCTTGGTATCGCCATCGCCAAACTCATATACGAAATCCTGGAGGCTCATGCCAAGTTCCAATTCATAAATGCCTGGTTTTGGCGTATCGCCTGACACAGAGAACAATTTGGTTCCGCGTGAATACTGAACGCCTAAATCGTAGAATTTTTTGGCGCCGTATTTAAAAATAGTCCAGGTATGAACCAGTGTTTCTACGTTGTTAATAACGGTGGGTTTGTCGCGGTATCCGGCCTGGGTAGGAAACGGTGGTTTATTGCGGGGCTCGCCGCGCCGCCCTTCCATCGATTCCATTAGTGCGGTTTCTTCGCCACAAATGTAGGCACCGCTTCCCATAAATATTTTTATTTTGAAATCGAGGTTAATCTCCTGGCAGTAGTATTGGAATTCGTCGATAGCCTTATTGAGTTCTTCTTGAAGAAATTTATATTCGCCCCTAAGGTAAATATAACCTTCTTTTGCACCGGTAACATAACCGCAAACAGCCATTGCAGTTAGTACTTTGTATGGCACTTTTGAAAGGATTTCGCGGTCTTTAAATGTGCCGGGTTCCCCTTCATCGGCGTTACAAATTACATATTTTTCCTTTGATTTTGATTCTGCGGTCAGCTTCCATTTTAATCCGGTAGGGAAGCCGGCGCCACCACGTCCTTTCAGTTCAGAACTGATTAGCTCGTTTATAATTTCGTCTGGTTTCTTTTTGATGGTAGTGGAAAGTACTTTTTCCCAGTCGTTCTCATTTCTGAAAATGAAATCTACCCTTTTAAGTTGATATGAGTATGCCATTGCTTCCTGTTTTAAATGTTTTCTTTCATGTAATTCGTAAGAATTTCGCGTACTTTTTCCGGTGTCACTTCGGTATAAACATCATCGTTTATAAGCATTGCAGGAGCTTTGTGGCACCAACCCAGGCAGTTGGTTTCAAGCAGCGTGAACCTTTTGTCGGGTGTGGTTTCGCCGGTTTTAATTTTCAGCATGTCCTGAATGGCAAATAACAACTGGTTTTTACCTTTCATGGCGCAGGTAATTGTTTTACAAATACGGATAATGTATTTACCCGCGGGTTTCGTTTCCAGGAACGAATAGAATGTGGCCGTTCCAAATACTTCGGCTGCGGGAATGTCCATTTCCCGTGCAATTTCAATCATCGAATATTCAGAAAGGTACTTTTCTTTTTGGACAACTCCCTGCATTACTGGCAAAAGGTTTTCACGATGCCTGCCATGCTGATCGGCCAGGTCCTTAATTAAAGATTGGATGGGATTCATAGGCAAAATTTAAGTTATAAAATCTTTTTTTAGTAAATATATAAACCTCTTCAGGTATGGTTTGTGGTAAAATTTACACCAACAAAACAGTGCATAAAAATAAGCAGATGATTGAAAAAAAACGACTACATTGTTGTGTAACATGTCTGTTTTTCAACATGAAATTGCCTATATAAAGTAGATTAATTATAAATAAGTATGAAATTATGATTTTTGTCAAAAAATAATAGGTTTGTTTGGTTTGATTTTTGCATAAAATTGAATTATGAAAGCAACCTTTTTAGCCATGAGGTTGTCATTATTTCAGAAGCCATTTATTTTTTATTACAAGATTCAGAAAAGCAATGAAAACAATGTTTAGATTATTCTTTTTGGGGGTAGTTATTATTTTTCCCCTTTCCACAGAGGCACAACTTTTATCCCTTTCTGGATATGTGAAAAATTTTATCTCAGGCGAGCCTATCGAAAATGCTGCCATTTATGAGGTATCTTCAGGTATTGGAACCATTACAAACAGCGATGGCTACTACAAGCTGCTTTTACAAAAAGGAGAACAAAAACTAAAAATTACAAGTGCTGGCAATTTAAGTTTTATTTCCACATTTAATATGGAATCAGACACTATCGTTTCGGTTGAATTAAAACCCGAAAACTACATTGAAAATAAAGTTGTTGCGGGAAATAAAATGGAGAAGGAATCGGTTTCTGAAAAAGAAAAATCAACTTCAGTTCGAAAACGGCGATAATTTAAACCTGAATTAAACTTATTACTTGTTTTACATTCTTAAAAATAATTTTCATTTTGAAAATCCAGAACAGGAAAAAAGGCCTACTTGCCATTTAAAACGTGTGTTATAGTTTCTCCAAGGCTTTTGTCGGGGCGCGGGATTTGAATTAAATCGCTAAGGGTTGGTACTAAATCAACAGCATTGTATTTTTCTGTAATATTTTGTGGTTGAATTCCAGCTCCGTAAAATACCAATGGGATATGCGACTGGTCGGTAAAATTCACTTTTTTAAATTTAAAGGCAGGTTGCCAGCCCTCTTTTAATAGATAAAGAAAATCACCTGACCGGTCTTTGGCATAAGATTTATAAAGTGTTGCCAGAAGTCCGTTTGTTGAACTTCCCTGTTCAAGTTGGTGTGCTGTCATCGACAACTGCACTCCTTCAAACTGATTGATAAAGTTGGATGCTTCTTCACGGATTTCATTCAGGCTGATTTTATTTTTTTTGATTAAATCGTGGTTTAAATAAACCTGAAGATCGGAATAAAATTCAATCCAGTTTCCTTCACCGTAAGTAACATTCAGATAGGATGTGAGCAGCGCCAGCGAATTTTCAGGAAAAAAATGATTTACCGGTAAATTAAACTCTTCCTTCAGGTAATCAACCGGATACGATGCCGAAGTGTTGGCAGTTAGAAAAAAGAGTACGTTTTCTTTTCCAAACTTTTTTTCGGCATAATTTACCACTTCTGCAATGTATTTGTCAAGATAGAGATAGCTGTCCTGCATCTCGAGTGAGGCTGGTCCAAATGAACCATTCTCGTAATCCATAGACGAAAAAACAAAAGAAACAAAATCGGTATGTTCATCTTCACCAATGGGTTCATTATCAAATAACTCAATGGCAAAATTTTTAACTATTTCATTGGCGTAAGGTGTGGTTTTTACCGGTGTCATTTGTTCGGCTTTTCGCGTGTACCGGCCAATTGTGTGCGGAAAAGTATTCCAGTTGTCGAAATATCCTTTTTCAAGCAGGTAATTGTCGGGTAAGCTTTCGGTATATTCTTTTTCCGGTAAAAGGGTTACCCAGTTTTGGTAGCTATACCTTTCACCGTAATTTTCTACGTTGAAATCGCGCACCCAGTCAGGAAAGGTGCTGATGTAAAAAGAACTCGAAATCATTCTTCCATTTTCGGTATCAAACCAAAATGCACCGTCGGCAGCGTGACCAGCTGCGAAAATTGCCGATTCACGGTTCATGGCAGCACTGAAAACCAAAGATTTTCCCTGCGAGAATATTTTCAGGTTATCTGTTATTGTATTCGATAGCAGCTTTTTGGGAGAGGCGTTTCCGTTTTTTGAATCGGAACCTACTGTAAAATAATAATCATCTGTTGTACATTCTGCCTCTTTACTGCGTAACCTGTCGTACCATGTTTTTCCAATAATTCCGTGAACAGATGGATTTACGCCGGTAAAAAGTGTAGCCGTTCCGCTTGCATAACTATGATATTGCTGCGTTAAGTTTACATTGGAACAAACTGCGCCACCTGCATACAATTTTTTAAATCCATCAGGCTGAAATTTATTCCAGTAGCGTTGAATGTAATCGGGGCGCATATTTTCAACCACCAATCCGATAACTACTTTGGGTTTTTGCGTATTTACATTGTAATTTGAAGGTGCCTGAGCAACTGCAATTCCAACATATAACAGGCAAAATATAATAGAAAAAACTTTCATCATATCGTATTATTTTGGCTGGCTAAAGTAACAAAGTCTAGCCTTAATTCAAACAAACGGGAAGCGCTCCAAATTATTTTTATGTATTTTTAAAGTCGTTTTAAAATTAAAAACCAGAATGTGATGAAAAAGATTTTTATAACAATTATTTCCATGCTTTTTGTGTGGAGTGTTTTTTCACAGGATATATCTTTTCGGTTGGAGGAACTCACTGCTCCTGAGTTTATTCGGGCAGTGGATAAAAGCTCCAAAACCTGTATTATTCCTATTGGCGTTATGGAAAAGCATGGTGCACAACTTCCACTTGGCACCGATTTGTTTCTTGCCCGTGAATATGCCTTACGGGCTGCTGAACAAGAATATGCGGTGGTTTTTCCTTGGTACTATTTCAGCCAGATTAATGAAGCCCGCCACCAACCGGGAACCATTTCTTACAGTCCGGAGTTAATTTGGAAAGTATTGCAGGAAACACTGGATGAGCTGAACCGAAATGGATTTGAAAAAATTATCCTGGTAAACGGACACGGTGGAAACAATGCATTTTTGAATTATTTCGGAATGGCCCAGT
>JAZBNQ010000537.1:0-2070 GCA_036350775.1 Mariniphaga sp. | reverse complement strand
TTTCTGTGGAAAGATGCAGAATATGAAGGCGGGTGTCAAATTTCGAGGCCAGTTCAACTGCTTTTGACGAGGAAATATAGCAGGCTTGGTCGCTCCGTATATGGGCATGGCGCGAAACGGGCACATTTTCACCGTATCTTCCACGGGCAATTTCAATGTTTTTCTGAATGGTAGCTTCGTCTTCGCAGTGGGTAGCCACCAGTGTGGGAGCATTTTTAAATATTTCCGAAAGGATTTGTTCATCGTCAACCAACATATTTCCTGTTGAAGATCCCATAAAAACTTTTATGCCACATACTTTTGCAGGGTCGGTTTTCAATACTTCATACAGATTATCATTTGTGGCGCCCATGTAAAACGAATAATTAGCCGGCGAAACTTCGGCAGCCCGCTGGTATTTTTGTTCCAGCAATTCCTGAGTAACCGATTGAGGATTGGTATTGGGCATTTCCATAAAAGAAGTCACCCCTCCGGCTACTGCGGCCCGGCTTTCAGTGTAAATATCGCCTTTATGGGTAAGGCCCGGCTCACGAAAATGCACCTGGTCGTCGATTACACCAGGAATAAGGTAAAGGCCGGAAGCATCCAGAATTTCCACCCCTGACAAATCAAAATCCTGCGGAATTGCATAAGGAAATACCCGTGCAATTTCTTCTCCATCTGTTAAAACGCTTCCCCTGAATTTAATTCCTTCATTAATAATGGTAGCATCCTTTATAAGCCTTTTCATTTTATTCCTTCCTTTAAATATATGGTATGAATTTTCCCCTGATAAAGTTACTTTCCAAACTAAAAGCTTCTATTTCAGAACTGAATCCGTTCACTGAAACTGTTCACTGCGACTGTTCACTTCTTATACTCCCTGAACCAACTCCTCATTTTCATTTTCATCACACCCCAAAGCGCTTCGTTAAAAATTCCTCCGCTCATTTTAGAGGTGCCTTCTTTCCTGTCTGTAAATACAATGGGTACTTCTACAATTTTAAACCCGAATTTCCAGGCAGTAAATTTCATTTCAATCTGAAAACCGTAACCTACGAGTTTTATTTTTTCAAAATCAATGGTTTCGAGCACCTTGCGCCGGTAACATTTAAATCCCGCAGTGGTATCCATTATTTTCATGCCGGTTACAATGCGCACGTACATTGATGCAAAATACGACATCAGTACTCTGCCAAGTGGCCAGTTGATTACGTTTATACCAGAAATATAACGAGAACCGATGGCAACATCTGCCCCTTCTGATACAGCGCTGTAAAGCCTTTCCAAATCATCAGGATTGTGTGAAAAATCGCAGTCCATTTCAAAAATGTACTCGTAACCGTTTGCCAGTGCCCATTTAAACCCGGCAATATATGCAGTGCCAAGACCCAATTTTCCCTTTCTTTCAAGAATATGGAGTTTTTCCGGAAATTCTTTCTGAAGTTCTTTTACAATGGCAGCTGTGCCGTCAGGTGAATTGTCTTCTACAATTAATAAATGAAAAGGTGTTTTCAGCGAAAAAACTTTGCGAATCATTTTTTCAACATTTTCCTTTTCATTGTAAGTAGGAATAATGACCAGATTTTTTGACACAATATTCATATTATGATTTAAGGGCGAATTTACACTTTTTGAACCAATAATGTTCCAATTTGTGATTATGATTGATGCGCAGATTTTCTTGCATTGTATTTTTGAGTAGGTAAATTTCGGTATAAAAAAATGAAAAGCAGTTAAATTTTATTTGCAATGTAGTTTATTTAAAACAGCACTTAACATTTACATAATATTGTTTACAATTGGTTTTCAGTATTTTATTTTGAATAGCATCAGAATCTTGTAAAAAAAAATACGTTGTGTGAATCATGGGTTACAAAAGCCTTTACATTTGCAGCCGCTTTCGGGCGATGTTCATTGTAGGAGTTTTTAAAAACCTGTGATAAAGTCAAACAGCAGTGTTAACTGTTTAATTTTCAGAAGATGTTTTTTCAAGTAAGCTGGAAAGGCGAAAAAAGGCAAAAAAAACTTCTGAAAATTTTGGCAGAACAAAAAAGGCGCTTACTTTTGCAGCCGCTTTTGTAGGCGGGG
>JAZBNQ010000536.1:0-4432 GCA_036350775.1 Mariniphaga sp. | reverse complement strand
TTATTGAAAATCTCTGGTGTAAAAGTTAGTATTGCCACGTTAGCTTTCGCCGACTTTTAAAACTTTTTCAACCTCTTTCTTTTCTGTTTGTTCTTTGTTTTGACAGAACGAAAAAATTAAAATGGAATTTGAAATTACTAAATATACTCCAGGAGTCAGACCAGAAGTAACTTTGCCAACACATGAGATTTACCGGGTTTTGGGTGAAGAAGGTATTCGTAAATTGGTAAAGAAACATTACGAATTGCTGGCTCAAAGTGAAATAAAAAACTTATTTCCGCAGGATGATGCCGGACTGGAACGGGCAATAAAAAATTCATCTGATTTTTTTATCCAGATTTGCGGCGGCCCGCTTTATTTTAATAAAAACCGTGGCCGCCCTATGATGCACAAACGGCATTTGCCCCATAAAATCACTCCTGAAGCACGCGAAGTCTGGCTCGATTGTTACCGCCAGGTCATTCAAAAACAGAATCTACCCGATGAGGTTGCACTTTCGTTTTGGAACTACCTGGATGTTTTTTCGAAATGGATGGTGAATTCATGAGATTATTACCGTCCTAAATTATAATACGCCGCCAGCGAAATTACATTGTTAAACTGGTTATTTTGCCAGTAGTAATTGGTGGTTTCTCCTCCTGATTTTTCGCGAATGGGTAAAACTGAAAGAGCAAAACGTAAATCAAGTTTTATCTGGTCGAGCATATCGAACTGAAATCCGATAAAGGGCTGCAGATCGAAGTTGTTAAACGGATGCAAATCTTCTTCCGGGAATTTGCCATATTCGTTATACTCCATGGCATGAATAAGATATCCGGCTGAAACGCCGGCAATCACAGCGCCTCTGTCGTTGGTGCGAAATCCCATAAAGATGGGTACATCCACATATCCTAATCGCATAATGTACTTTCTGGGGTCAGGATCATTTTCTTTAATTTTTCTTCGTGCTCCTTTTTGGGAATACTTGATTTCTATTCCCGAAAAAATGGCGGGCGCGATATCGGTTTGTACAAAAAAACCAGCCAGTACGCCGGGTTTGTGGTACCCGTTAATGTTTTCGCCGTAAACCGCAACTCCTTCCACTTGCGTGGCATTGAATCCGGCCAGCAATCCGCCTTCAAAACGCTGCGCCGATGCCCAGAAGGCCACAAGGAACAAAGCTGCTGAAAAGAATATTTTCCTCATCATTTTATTCAAATTTTTTAAGTTTCTCTCTTAATATTTTCACACCTTCTCCTGCCTTTTCGATGATAAAAGTTACTTTTTCCCCCGAAATTTGAGGATTACCGGGATCAATAACAAAAATCGGAATGTCGGGTTTGGCGTAATAAAGCAATCCGGCGGCCGGATAAACCAGTAGCGAAGTACCCACAACTACAAAAATGTCAGCCGTTTTTACAATTTCTGCTGCCCGTTCAATTTCAGAAACCGGTTCACCAAACCACACGATGTGCGGGCGCAACTGGCTTCCTTTTTCGCAAAGGTCACCCATTTCCAGTTCCCAGTTTTTCAGCGTGTAAACCAGGTTTGGATCGGCTGTACTTCGGGCTTTGCGCAACTCGCCATGCAGGTGCAGAACTTTGGTGCTTCCGGCCTGTTCGTGCAGATCGTCCACATTTTGGGTGATGACCTCCACATCGAACCAGTTTTCCAGTTCGGCAATTCCCAGGTGCCCGGCGTTGGGTTTGGCCTCCCAAAGCTGCTTGCGGCGCTCGTTGTAAAACCGAAGCACCAGTTCCGGGTTTTTCTGCCATGCATCCGGACTTGCTACTTCGGTCACATCATACTGTTCCCAAAGCCCGCCCATATCGCGGAAAGTTTTCAGTCCGCTCTCCTGACTGATTCCGGCACCGGAAAGTATGACCAGCTTTTTCTTCATGGTTGAAAAGTTTCAGGCTTAAAGATAGAGGAAATATGATAAAAAGTTTATATTGGCAAAAACCTATTATTTGATCATTTCTAAACTATTGGGAATTAATATTTTTTGGATAAATTTGTAAAGAATAAAAATGACAGATAATAATGATTCGAACAATAATTAAAGCTAAAAAAAATTACCTCACTATTCAGTTACCCAATGAATATGTTGGAAAACAATTGGAAGTGATTGCTTTTATGTTGGAGGAAGAAACTGAAAAAAGCCATTCAAAAAAGAAAGAAGTTTCCTTTGATGCGGTAAGTGTTGATACCCGGGGATTTAAATTCAACAGAGACGAAGCTAATGAACGATAAGGTATTTTTTGATACCAATATTTTGGTTTATTCCTATTCTTTCACAGAATTGGACAAACAAAGAATTTCACGTAAGCTTATTGAAGAAACAGATTCATATATAAGCACTCAAGTACTTCAGGAACTTGTAAATACACTGACAAAGAAATTTGGGAAATCATGGAATGAAGCAAAAAAAGTTGTGGATGAATCGTGTAAAAATAATATCGTGTTTTCCAACCAAAGTAAAACAATTAGCGGGGCATGTTCAATTGCCGACAAATATCAATACTCATTTTATGATTCACTTATTATTTCAGCAGCTTTGTCCTGCAAATGTAAAATACTTTTCAGTGAGGATTTTCAGCATGGTCAGGTCATTGAAGACAACCTGAAAATTGTGAATCCGTTTTTTTAAGTAACATCATATTTTCACACAGTAATCTCATTACAAAATACCTACATTTGTACCCGTGATTGATCATTCTACCATACAACGAATACTGGATGCGGCGGACATTACCGACGTGGTTTCCGAGTTTGTAACCTTACGGCGACGTGGAGTTAACATGCTGGGATTGTGTCCGTTTCATAACGAAAAAACACCCTCGTTTACTGTTTCTCCGGCCAAAGGTATTTTTAAATGTTTTGGCTGCGGTAAAGGCGGTAACTCCGTGAATTTCATTATGGAACACGAAAGCCTGAGTTACCCGGAAGCACTTAAATGGCTGGCCCGCAAGTACAATATCGATGTGGTGGAAGAGGAGGAAACCGAAGAACAAAAACAACTGAAGGATGAGCGCGAAAGCCTGATGATTGTTTCGTCCTTCGCCCAAAAATATTTTACACGCAACCTGTGGGAAGAAAATGAGGGCCGCACGATTGGTCTGAGTTACTTCCGCGAACGCAGTTTCCGCGACGACATTCTGAAAAAATTTGAGGTAGGTTACTCACCTGATGGAAAAGCACCGTTTACCGAAACCGCCCAAAAACAGGGCTACAAAATGGAATTCCTTGAAAAAACAGGGCTTTCAATCAAACGCGACGACTGGGTGCGCGATCGGTTTGCAGGGCGTGTGATGTTTCCCATCCATAATCTGGCCGGGCGCGTGATTGCCTTTGGTGGGCGCATTTTGAGAGATGATCCGAAAGCGGCCAAATACCTCAATTCGCCCGAGTCGGAAATTTACCACAAAAGCAAAGTTTTATACGGTATTTTTCAGGCGAAACGCGAAATTGCCCGCACCGAAAAATGTTACCTGGTGGAAGGTTACACTGATGTGCTTTCCATGCACCAGGCAGGCATCGAAAACGTGGTCGCTTCGTCGGGCACGGCGCTTACTTCGGAACAAATCAGGCTGATTAAGCGGTTTACGCCAAACATTACCATTATTTACGACGGCGATGCAGCCGGTATCAAAGCTTCGATGCGCGGAATTGATTTGGTGCTGGAAGAAGGCATGAACGTAAAAGTTCTACTTTTGCCCGATGGCGAAGACCCCGATTCGTTTGCAAAGAAAAAAGGCGCCAGCGGATTCCGTGAATACATCGATGAAAACGAAACCGATTTTATTCAGTTTAAAACCCGGCTGCTGCTGAAAGATGCCGAAAAAGATCCGGTGGCAAAAGCCCGGTTGATCTCGGAAGTTATCCGTTCGGTTGCCGTAATTCCGGATACGATTACCCGTTCGGTTTACATTAAGGAATGCAGTAAACTGCTGGATGTGAATGAAGAAATTTTGTACACCGAGGTCAGGAAACAAAAGCATAAACAAAACGAAGAGTTCCGAAAAAAAGAAATCCGGGAGCGCCGGAATGTTCAGCCCAATTTTTTTGAAGAACAACCACAAAAACAAGCCGTTGAAATTAAACCAACCGAGTTTTTAATAGAAGAACTTGAATTTCTGCGCTTTCTGTTAAAACACTGCAATACCGTTATTTTTGAAGAAGAAGGGGAGAATCCCAACGAAATAGTTGAAGTGAAGGTGAGCGAATACATGATAGATGAACTGGAAAACGACGATTTGGTACCTGGAAATCCGCTGTTCCGGAAAATCTTTTACGAAGTGAAAGACAACCTGGACAATGAAAATTTTGATCCCTGGAAATATTTCGTTTACCATGCCGATTCGGATGTGAGCAAGCTGGCAACCGATTTACTTTCGGAAAAATTTATTGAAAGCAAACGCTGGACAAAAGCGGGTGCATTTACCGAAAAAGA
>JAZBNQ010000535.1:0-3682 GCA_036350775.1 Mariniphaga sp. | reverse complement strand
GAAAATGTTCCGTTAACTTCGGGAGAAATGGAAAACGCATTTTCAAAGGATTCGCGATCCACTTCAAAATTAAAATGAAAACTAATTGGTGTAGCGGCAGAAACTCGTTCACCAGCTTCAACTTTTGGAGCATAATCCAATACCATCATGGAATCAGAGCGATCTTGCTGGAGGTAAACCAGCTGATAATTAACACGATTGGAATCAACCACAACTGAATCGAAACGTTGGGTGATGTATTTTTCAGCTTCAATCTCAAGCTGATAAGTTCCGGGGTCCAGGTTATCAAAAAGAAAAAAGCCGTTATTGAGGCTGTCAACTGTGTACTCCAAATTTCCGGGCTGCAGTTTTATTTTGGCACCATTTACCGGCAGCCACTGGTCTTTGGAGTTGGCAGTTGCATAATAATCAGTTACCTTCCGGAAATTATCTTTTACGAAACCGGCAATTTTCCCTTTGGGATCAATTCCACCCTCATAATATTCCAGAAATGCAATATAAAAATGCCATGCTTCCAGGTGTTTGTATTCCCTGTTCATGAGCCGGTAGGTTTCAGGGATGTAATCGTGAAACGAACCTTCGGAAATCAGTCCGGGCACAGTTAATGGACGTAAAACCCCATAACCGTTCCAGTCTGGCGGGGCAAAAGATTTATCTCCCCTAATAATAGGATTGGAATGTGTCCAGTATGAAGTTTGATTCGAAATTAGTTTTTGTCCAAAGAGGTTGGCCACATCCATGCTTTGTGACAGAATCGGGTCATTATCCCAGCCGTGAAAAAGTTGGAGGACATAATTAGTTACACTGTTAAAAGCGTTGCTGTGAATGGAAATCATAAAATCGACCTGGTTAGCATTGGCCTCTTCTGCAATGGCTGAAAGCGGCCGGTCATCTTCAGTACGATTTTGCGTACGCGACATGATAACTTCTGCCCCGGATGTTTCAAGCAAAGAGCGAAGATGCAAACCCTTAACTAAATTACTTTTCGATTCCCAAAATCCGGCGGTGTCTCCCAATGCAAAAGGTGGAATCGGAACATTTCTGTCGTTTGAATCGAATCCGCCATGCCCGGGATTAATATATATCTTAACTCCTTCCAGGTTTTGCCCCATGGCATTGGAAACCAGCAAATAGCATGGAAATAAAATCAGAAAAAGAATTCTTTTCATCACTTACCGGTTTAATTGATACTGAATGAACCAAATTTCACCATCAGGGGTGTGAAAAACTATTATTTGCTTTTTTGCAGAAACATCTGGATGCATGGCAATTATATCTTCAGAAGTTAGTACCTGTCGCTTTCCGCTAAGCGGATGAACCGCAACAATTGAAGATTCCAGTATCTGATGTCCGTCGTCTTTGGTAACCATTCCCACAATAAAATCGTTTCCGGCCCAAACCGGAGCTTCGATCTGACCCAGCTCGGCCAACACCATTCCTGTTAAATCACTAATAAATGCACCTTTTCCCATGGCATAAGCCAGAACGTGTTTTCGGTCAGGAGAAATTGATGGCCAGATGTAACTTTCACTTTCGTAAGGTTTTATGACCAGCCGTTCTTCACCACGGTACAACACGAGTTGCTGATTTTCAATTCCGGCAAAAATTTCATCGCTATGGTCAGGTTTTTTTTCGTCAATCACTGCACTTTTTAACTCTTCATCAGAACGAAACATTACCCGGTTTCCGGCAATCATGGGAACCGAAAGGTTGCGTGCAGCCGGTTCAATCAGCTTGGTTTCGCCTGTTGATTTATTCCATGCTTGTAATTTCGTAAATCGTCGTTTTTCGATAAATTCCTGTTCCTGAAAAAGTACGGTTTCATCGTTCCACGAAAATTGGGGCAAATAACCGGCACCATCGGCATCGGAAATTTTTAACAGTTTATTTTCCGTTAATTCCAGCAAATTAAGGCCTTTGTAATTTTCAGCGGTAAGCAAAAGTTTGTTACCCGAATGATCAAATTGCGGATGAAAGAATTTTTGATTTCCGGGAATGGTAACTTTTTCCATTTTCAGCACTTCAACCTGTTGGTCAATTGTCAAGGTTGAAATGAGAAAAAAAGTAATGAGAAAATATTTCATTGTTCAGTTTTTTGGTTTTATCTAATCCATTGTTAATATTTCAATGACAGGTTTTATTTCACCAGTTTCAACGTTTTTTTTCCATAACCTGTTTCAAGAGTCAGCAAATAAATTCCTTGCGGTAAATCATTTCCTGCCAGCAATATGGTATGCTTTCCTTTTATTTTAAAGGAATGCTGGGCCAGTTTAATCCGTTTTCCGGTAAGGTCGGTTATAAATAACCTCACCCTCGAATCGTAAGGGAGAACATAACTGATTTTCAACGGTTCGTTTGAAAAAAATGTTGGTGCGGAAAGCTTTAGTTCAGCATTGGCAATTTTATCCGCAGAAGTTATGAGTAACGAAAAAGAAACTACTTCCGACCAATCGGTGTAAGACGATGAACCATAATTGGCACGTGCTTTCACGTACCATGTTCCCTGGTTCAGATCGTCAAGAACCAGGGTGTTAAGCGGAGCATCTATCGAAGTTTGTATGCGGTTGTTCCATGGAAAATTTTCTGAATTAGACAACTGAAAGGTGAACCCTTTTGCCAACTCATCCTGCGCAACAGTTAACGAAATTTCGGGTCCTGTTACTACCTCACCTTCGGCTGGTGCAATAATTAAGGGTACCGACGGGGGAGATGTTACTGTTGAAAACCGTATGACATCTGACCATGCTGTTATTGAATCGCCACTCATTGCCTGCATTCGAAGGTAGTAAGTGGAGTAGGAAAAGAGCGTACCGGGTGGCAACTCAAAAGCAGTGCCTTCAATAGAATCCTGGTCGAAAATAACACCCGTAAACATGCTGTTGGTTGAAATTTGCATTCTGAAACTAAATGCTTCATCAAATGGTTCCCAGGTGATTGATGGTGTAAGTTCCACTTCAACTGCTTCGTTTTCAGGATAAATTAACTCCGGCCGGGGAATTTCCATAAGTTTAAAAGTCCTGATTTCCGAAATCGCATCGTCCACACCTGGCATGCGGGTGTAAACTCTCCAATAGTAACTTGTATTTTCCTGTAAACTGATTCTTGAAGACGGAAATTGAGGCTCAGTAATTTTTTGCCGGGAAATAACTTCGGTAAACTGTGTGTCGGCAGCAACTTCTATGATATAAAATTCAGCATTTTCTACATCTTCCCATAAAAACAGGAATCCGGGAAAAACAGCCTCGCTAGTTGCCGGATGTATAAGAGAAACGGGTTGATTTTCTTCCGGATCCTGGCCCATTATTACAGGTGGAAATTCATTTCCGTTCCGGTCGAAAACTGATACGGCAAATGCATGGTCTTCCGCCAAATCCGAAAATCTTGTTAAATCGAAAGCGGAAGTATAAGCCATTCCCAGTAAATACTTTCCATCCACAAAATTACCGGGCTGGCTTACCATTATTTCAGGAATAGCATAAACTGCAAACCTCACGTTTTCTTCGCCGGAATCCCAAATCAGACTGTCGTTCTCAATTCTCAGGTTTTCAGGCAAAGTACGGGATTTAAAAATATTCCATGGTTTAACCGGCGGCAGCGATCTGTTTTCATATTCGTGGGTGCGCAAATAGTTTATAAAACCCTGTCGGTAAAACATAGTTGCCCTGAAAAAAACACTACCGGG
>JAZBNQ010000534.1:0-5116 GCA_036350775.1 Mariniphaga sp. | reverse complement strand
CCTGTGCATTTTTGCACGATATTAATGAAGATGTTTGCCGAAATTGCGGCTGTCCCCTGTTAAAATAAATTTTAAATTTCAGAAAAATATGAGCCAACAGTTTCCATTATTAAAAAACAAACAGCGCTCAACTGCCCATACTTTTTACCTGCTTACGTTGCTTTCGGCTGTTGCAGCCCTTACTTCAAATTTTGCAGGCACTAAGTTTTCAGCTGGCCCGGCATTAACTTTTCTTGGCATATTTTTTACCATTGCTTTTTTTGTGGCAGGCATACTATTTGCCCGTCGCGCAAAAAAAATGGATAGTTTGAAAACCGGCAAAAAACTGCTGGTACACCTTCAAATGACCGACGAAATGAAACAACAATATGCCACTACTTTGCGCAACGAAAGCCAGGTAAAAAACAAAGCCGTTATGTGGGTGGTTGGTGTTTTGTTTGTGGTAATTACCATTCCGTTTTTGTTTTTTCTCGAAGCCGATGAAATTGGTGGTTTTGTATTGATTATGGGTTCCATTTTAGTTGTTGTTTTTGCGACTTCAAAATTTTTCCCTGTTTATTACTACCGGCGAAACCTAAAAGGTGATAAGCAAATTCTCATTGGCGAAAAATTCGCTTATTTTAACGGTTATTTTCATAACTGGGATTATCCGCTTTCGGGGCTTTCAAAGATAAAAGCCATAAAAGAACCCTTTCATGGAATTTATCTGGCGTACTATTTCACCGACTTAACCTGGAGGCATGTTCACGAAATTAAATTTCCGTTGCCCGAAAACTTCGATCCAAAACCAATAGTTGAACGATTAAGGAGTTCGAACAAAAAATAAAAGTTTCATTTCATTTTCGAAACGAAATAAAACAAAACAACGGCAATGCCAAAGTAAATCAAAAGTTTATATTGCGGGGTAAAATCAGTTTCAGGGCCTTTTAAAAACGGGCAGGATTGTAAATAATACACCCTCTTGAAACTGTTCCCACCGTTTTTAAGAATAACAGGTCCAAGCACTTTTCTTGAATTGCCGGTGTAAGTTTTTCCTGAAACAGAAAATTCATAAGCAAAAACATAATTTTACTTGTTTCGCACAGTTTCGTCCCTTTCGCTGCGAAAATTGGTAATTTTTCCTGGACCGGAGTTCCGGACAGCCACAAAAAAGTTAAAAAAATACCGTAAAGGAGAAAAATCGACCCCGTAATTCTAATAATAATTTTACCGGCTGGCGATCGTATCTTTTTCTTGTTTTTTATTTATTCTAAACTTCAAACGAATCCACTTCGCGGTATGCCTTTATAAGTGCTTTTTCACCTTCTGCTCCAGGCATTGCGTTTCCGTGTTCCATTCCCACAACTCCCTTAAAACCTTTGTTGTAAATATATTTAAACACATTTTTGTAGTTAATTTCTCCGGTTGTGGGTTCTTTCCTTCCCGGATTATCGCCTACCTGGAAATATGCAATTTCGTCCCAGGTAAGTTCAATATTATGTATTATGTGCCCCTCGGTTTTTTGCATATGGTAAATATCGAAAAGAATTTTGCAGGCCGGGCTGTTTAAGGCTTTGCAAATCATGTAGGTCTGATCTGATGTTTGCAAATACAAATCCGGCGAATCTGAAAGTGGTTCAAGAACCATGGTCAGCCCATGAGGTTCAAAAATTTCGGCACCTCGACGCAATGCTTCAATAACATTGGCATCTTGTATTCCAATGGGCAATCTGCGCTCAAATGCACCCGGAACAACGGTCATCCATTTGGCGTTCACACGTTTTGCCGCTTCAACCGATTTGCGGCAGCCATCAAGAAAAATGTCGAGGTGTTCTTTTTTGCCTGCTGCCAGCGTATTTGCCAGGTTGCCTCCTTTGGGCACAACAAAAACGCCCATGGTCATTCCAAGTTTTTCCAGTGTTTCGCCAATTTTTGACTGTGTGGCCACATCGCGTCCCAGCAATCCGTTATCCTCAAAAGCCGTGAAACCCTGATCGGCCATAAATTTGAGCTGGTCAATCAGATCATCGCCGGCACTGTTTTTAAACATCCCAAAATGAGGCGCGTAATTCAGTTTAAATTTAGCCTCATTTGGCATAAATGATTCAGATGCAGTTGCGCCTAATACGCTGCCAAAACCTGCCATTGCCATTCCGCTGGCTGCCGCGTTTTTAATAAAATTTCTTCTTTCCATGGTTTATCGGTTTTAATTGTATTTTAATATGAATGGGCTAAAATAATCAATTGTTCCCGATTTTCGTGCAAGGTGAGGCTTTTTTGAATTCATGCTTGTTTCCTTCTAAAAGAGTTGCTAATTTTAGGGTCAATTTTTTTCTAAATCAACATAAACAAAAATAATTATGAATAGAAAGCTCAGAATGGGAATGGTTGGCGGTGGAACAGATGCCTTTATAGGCGCTATCCATCGCCTTGCTGCATTTATGGACAACCAGATTGAATTGGTTTGCGGCTGTTTCAGTGTAGATCCAAAAATCTCGAAAGAATCAGGAAAATTGTATTACCTGCCCGAAAACCGCGTTTATGAATCCTACCAGGAAATGTTCGAAAAAGAAGCCAAACTTCCTGAAAGTGAACGAATGGATTTTGTGTCGATTGTAACGCCTAACTTTGTGCATTTCGATCCGGCTATTATGGCGCTGAACAACGGATTTCACGTGGTAATCGACAAACCCATTACGTTTACGCTCGAAGAAGCACTCAAACTTAAAGAAAAGCTGGATGAAACCGGTCTGACTTTGGCACTTACCCATACTTACTCGGGTTACCCGGCTGTAAAACATGCCAAACAAATGGTAGCCGATGGTGAACTGGGAAAAATCCGTAAAGTTTATGTGGAATACCCGCAGGGCTGGCTGTCATCAAAACTGGAAGACACAGGCAATCCGCAGGCTTCGTGGCGGACCGACCCAAAACGCTCAGGGAAAGCCGGTTGCATGGGCGATATCGGAACGCATGCCCATCACCTGGCAGAATACATTACCGGCCTGAAAGTTACTGAGCTTTGCGCCGAACTGAATATATTCGTTCCTAACCGCCTGCTTGATGATGACGGTGCAGCACTTTTACGTTTTGATAATGGTGCCAAAGGTGTTTTAATGGCTACGCAGGTTGCAGCCGGAGAAGAAAATGCAATCAAAATAAGAATTTATGGCGATAAAGGTGGACTGGAATGGTTCCAGCACGAACCCAATTCACTTATTTTGAAGTGGTTGAACCAACCTGCCCAAATACTTCGGGTAGGAACAAGTATGAATAGTAGTTTAGCCGCTCACAACACCCGCACTCCGGGTGGCCATCCCGAAGGTTATCTCGAAGCTTTTGCCAACATTTATCGTAATTTTGCCCAAACTATAATGGCAAAAATGGACGGAAAAGAACCTTCTGCCGAAATGCTCGACTTCCCCGGCGTGGAAGACGGAATCCGTGGAATGCAGTTCATCGATACAGTTGTGAAAGCCGGCTACGATGATACCATGAAATGGGTGAAATTTGCAGAATAGTTTTACAAAATAAATTCTTTTTGCTAATAGGATGGTAATCGCGAATTCGATTTCTTATTGCCAAAAGAATACTTTAAACAAGAAACTTTAAACTAAAGAATATGTCACGACCAGTAACATTATTTACCGGACAATGGGCCGATTTATCCATTGAAAAAATCTGTCAGAAAGCCAAGTCATTTGGCTACGACGGACTTGAACTTTGCACCTGGGGCGACCACATGGAAATTGATAAAGCCGATCAGGCTTATTGCGATGAAAGAAAAGCGCTCCTGAAAAAATACGAATTGAAACTTTTTGCCATTTCAACCCATTTGGTGGGTCAATGTGTTTCCGACCCTATTGACGAGCGGCACAAAGGAATTTTGCCCGATTACATTTGGGGCGATGGTGATCCGGAAGGTGTTCGGCAACGGGCGGCAGAGGAAGTAATTAAAACTGCCAAAGTAGCAAAAATGCTGGGCCTCGATACGGTGGTTGGTTTCACCGGTAGCCCAATCTGGCACATGCTTTATTCATTTCCGCCCATTCCAAAAGGAAGGATTGAAAAAGGATTCGAAGAGTTTGCTAAACGCTGGATTCCAATTCTAGATGAATTCCAAAAAATAGGAGTGAAATTTGCGCTTGAAGCTCACCCCACCGAAATTGCGTTCGACATTCACTCCGCACATCTTACATTAAAAGCATTGAATAACCATCCGGCTTTCGGGTTCAATTACGACCCAAGTCACTTTGGTTACCAGCATGTGGATTATGTGCGGTTTATTTACGAATTTGCCGACCGCATTTTCCATGTTCACATGAAAGATGCTTACTGGAGTGATGTTCCCATGGGAATTGGCGTTTTTGGCGGGCATTCCGAATTTGGCGATAACCGTCGGTACTGGAATTTCCGCAGTTTAGGCCGTGGCAGAGTCAATTTCGAAAATATCATCCGCGCACTGAATGACATCGGCTACAACGGGCCGTTGTCTGTTGAATGGGAAGACAGCGGTATGAACCGCGAAGCCGGCGCAACAGAAGCCTGCCAGTTTGTAAAAAATGTTGATTTTGAACCATCAGATGTGGCGTTTGACGATGCCATGCAAAAAGAGTAGGAAGACAGAAGCTGGAAGTCGGAAGTTTGACTTAACAATAACTTCGCGCTTCGGGCTCCGTGCTTCCAACCAAAAATTAAAAAAATGACAAACAGAAGAAGTTTTATTAAAAAGTCGGCCTTGGCCACCGCAGCGGTGGGTGCAGCTGCTTCAATGCCCCTGGCATCGTGTATGGGGGCAAACGAAAAACTGGTGTGCGGATTAATCGGTGCAAAAGGAATGGGGAATGCTGATTTGCAGGCATTTCTTCGTCAACCAAATACCGAATGTGCTGCCATTTGCGATGTGGATGAAAACGTACTGAACCAGCGTATTGCAGACACTGAAAAAATCCAGGGGTACAAACCCAAAGGATTTAAAGATTTCAGAAAATTACTTGAAGAACCCGGAATTGATGTAATTATTATTGGTACGCCCGACCATTGGCACTGCATACCTTTTGTAAACGCAGCTCAGGAAGGCAAACACATTTATTGTGAAAAACCATTGGCCAACTATATTGAAGAGTTGAACATTATG
>JAZBNQ010000533.1:0-3657 GCA_036350775.1 Mariniphaga sp. | reverse complement strand
TTCATATCTGATGGGTGAAAGGGATAAAACCCAAGCCTCAGGTGAAACGTTTTAAACACCAGGTTTTCATTATGAATACGCATTCCAAATCCTAACCCGCTATAGTAATTTTCTGTAAAAATTAAGGATTTATTTGAACCAATAATTCCCAAATCTGCAAAACCATAAAATGCCATATTAAATTTATAAAATTGCTGCCGTAAGAAAAGCACATATTCAAGGTCAACACTTAACCGCTGTTTACCCAAAGCTTCCTGACTTCTGAATCCGCGAATATGGTCGTTTCGGTTAAAGCTCAGATTTTCAATTTCGAATCTGCGAATTCCCAAAAGATAGTTTGCCCGCACAAAAAGCCTGAACCTTTTTCTTCCGGCATGGACCTGCCTCGAAATAAAATTAAGGCTGCCCTGAATCTGCCCCTGCTCGTATTCGTTATTTTTGAAAAAACCTCCAATTCCACCCGACAAATAGAGATATCCCTGCCTGTTAACCAGCAGGTTTCCATTTGAAAGAAACAGGTGAGCATAATGCCTGTTTCCAAATTCGTTGGCATCAAAACCATAAACCAGTTCATTTTTAAAACCTTCAGGAATATCTTCTGTTACACCATAACTGTAAATCAATTGGTCTTGAAGGAAACGGCGCTGAGAGAAAGTAATTCCCGCGAGATAAAAAGTGCTGTTTGAAAAATACTGCAACCCATCGTTGGAAGGCGATGGCCGGTGAAAGTATGTGCTGTTGTTTATCCCTGCAGAAATTATCATTTGTGAATTCTGAAAATGATTGGGTTTTATCTGGAAACTTCGTCCTGCCCATGCATTAAAAAAAGCTAAATCCATTGGAATGGAAGTCTGAATTGGATGTGATTCATTAATTCGGTCAGTTCTGTACATCCGAAGAGCCGCTCCCCCAAAACCCCATTTTACACTTGGAATAATAAATGGTTTATCCAGAATCAAACTGAATCCTTCCCGTTTGTAAGTGTTCATATATCCGGCTGAAATATCAACAAACTTTCCTTTAATATTATTAATCTTATAAAAAGTTTCAAGTCCGGTATAAGGCTGCCGGTTTAAATGCCCAACAAAATTGAATGAAATTTCGTGGCCAATACCAAAAATATTTTGGTTGTATAATTCAAGCGCTGCCGAACTGTTTCCGTCAACACCACCTGAAACACCTATTGAAAACCGATCCTTTGTAAGCACATGCACTTTCACCAATCCCCTGTAAACCGTATCTTGCTCCAATATTATCTGCACATCCTGAATATAGGGCAACGATCTGATAATCCGTTCATTTTCATAAAGCAGTTCCGAATCAACAAAATCACCAACATCAAAAAGAATCATCTTTTCAATGGTGTTTAAATTGGATTTGGAATGAATAGTATTGGCTGTTTTTTCAAGCCATGATTTTGCTGTTCGGGAAGTATCTTCAAATGTAGGCCCGAATACGTCCAGCGGTTGAATGGAAATTTCGGAAATGATTTTTCCCTCTAACTGCCTGTAATACTCTTTCGAAAGTGCCTCCCGATCAACATAAGGCCGGGGTGGCGAAACCAAAAAATCGTAAATAATACGGGTAAGTGTTTTTTGTTTGGCCTTGTATTCAAGACTATCGTAAAATTGTTCGTATTTGGCATTGCTTTTTTCCACCGCAAGGCTGTCCTGCTTGTCTGACTGTGCCGTTCCCTGAAGAACCGGGAATAACAAAACCAATACAAAAAAAACCTGTGCTAAAAAGTCAGCTTTTCGGTTCCAATTTCCAGATGAATGTGTTTTTACCAAAGCTAAAAACCTGTTGTATTTTGTCCAGAAAAATAATGATTTTAAAAACTTAAAGAAGAATCTGATGCTGTTAATTTTAGTTAAAGGAAAGTTTGCCAGCTTTCTCATTCGCCCCAAATCCTGCAATACAACGTTTTTTCTTTCGTTACTTCTCACCGGGAATTATGAGTTAATTTATACTTTTGCCCTGTGGGAAAACTTTATAAAATATATAAACGGAACATATACGGAGTTATGGGAACTCTCATTTTTCATATTCTGCTCTTATCGTTCTTTTTGCTGGCCGATGTGAATATGAAAGGAAAAGTGCAGGAAGAAGAATTATTGATTGAATTTCCCGATGTATTACCAGAGCCCGAAATTGAAGAGGAAGTTACCGAACAACAGGAAGGTGAACCGCTAACCAACGATGCTTCATCACAACTGGCTGAAGCGCAAAGCAACCGCACTAATATTGCTTCAAACAGGCTTGCTCAGCCCGAAGAATTTTTCGACGAAGATTACATGCGTGAAGTGGAAGCAGCCAAACAGCTGGTTTCAGACGTAAACAATCAGCTATCGAAAGAAAAAGTAAATCTCGAAGATATTGAAATGCCTGTAAAAACAACAGAAGGCATGGATCCTGAATCTATTGAAAATGTGGTTTATACCGGTGAAAGCAATATTGTTTATTACCTTGAAAACCGATATCATGTCAGGCTTCCTATTCCTGTTTATCTTACCCAGAGTGGAGGCCTGATTGTGGTTGACATTGCCGTAAACCAGGAGGGAAGAGTCATTGAAGCGGAACCACGTAAAAATCCCTCAATCCGTGATGATCAAATTTACCTTTATGCAAAAGCTGCCGCCACCCGTACTGTTTTTAATGCAGATCCCGATGCTCCAAATCCCCAACGGGGAACAATACATTACACTTTTATAGCCCAATAGTAATTCCCGGCAAAAACCAAAATTCTTTAACATGATTTAACAGTTTAGAATTTGCGAAAACCAAAACTGCCGTTATATTTGTGGTACGTTTATTTTCATAAGTTTAGGTTTAGTTAGGTTAGTTAGTTTAATGAGAAAAGGATGGGTTGTTGAGCCCATCCTTCTTCATTTAAGGACATTCCTGAAAAAACCGTAATTCAATTTCCCTTTTTAAAATTCATTCTTTTTTACAGGCATCGTTTTTTCTTGTATGATTTTTTTATTGTCAATTTACAGATGATTGTATTTTGAATTAATTTTATACCCGAAAATCAACAACAATGAAACGACCTTTTAATGCCTGGATATTAGCTTTTTTGCTAACTCTATTGGCGGCCAACGCATTTTATGGTGGAATTATTTTTATTCTGAGACCAGACGGATCTTTACTCAACATAGGTCAGGAATGGTTGAGAAAATCACCATTTTCAAACTTTTTAATACCCGGAATTTTACTTATTCTTTTTATTGGAATTTTACCCGCAATTGCAACTTTGGGTTTATTTTTCAAAAGAAATTCCAGGCTGTTTTCCAGGCTAAATTGCTTTCCTGAAAAACACTGGGGTTGGACTTTTGCCCTTTACAGTGGCATTATCACCAACATCTGGATAATTGTGCAACAACTGGTTTTAGGATATTTTGTTTTGCAACCTATTATTGCTGCTGTTGGGATGCTCATAATTATTGCTGCTCTAATTCCGGGAGTTCAAAAATTTTATACAACCTAAACAATTCTTATTCAATAATTAAATCAATAAAATGCCATGACAAGTTTTAAGAGCCAAATTTTCAATTTGATGTTGCGAAACAGCCATTTACTTCGCGGAAAACTGAAAAAGGAAACGTTCACAATGGATACTTCCATTGAAAAATTCAGGGAAGATTGCGAAAAAGGAGC
>JAZBNQ010000532.1:0-2526 GCA_036350775.1 Mariniphaga sp. | reverse complement strand
GGTATTTCATTTCCTGAAGCATCGGTAAAACGGTAATTTTCGCCGGGATTGAAACCTGGAATTGAAACTTTTTCATGAACAACCTGCACCAATTCATTTTCACCGGCAAACTCTTCCTCATGTAATAAAAATCCGTTATCTCCTTCATCACTGAATTCTGCTATATTATTGAAATACAGCATCCTGTAAGTCAAGCTGTGAGTTGGCAAATCAGTGAAATTAATGTAATTGGGATCTGTACATTGAAAAAAAAACTGTAATGGTTCAGACTCATCAATAAATCCTGTTCGTTCTGGTTCGGACGAAAGGATATGAAAACCACCGGGAAAAGGTTTAATAAGCAGGCCAAAATTATAAAGCAACCTTTGTGAATCTTCTGAAAGTGAAACAATCATGGATTTAAACAAGCCATCACTGAAATACTGATGTTTGATGAATAATGTTAATATATGTACAAAAGATTGTTTCATTTTTTAATAATTAGGTTTGATTTTCAGTCTGCTTAACGGCAGGAATTATTCTCCTGATTGGTGCATCATCAAATACCAGCATGCTAACTTTGTATAAAACGGAAGGCATGAGTTTGCTTCCGATAGCCGACCACAGGTGGCTTAATTCGGCATAATCAAGTTTGCACAATTCAAAACTTAATTTGTTTTTAGAGGAACCGGAATTATTTGACTGGTCAAGCGCAATTCTTTTATGTTGTTGAAAAAAGCGGATGAGCGATGAAAGGTAACTTAACCCTTCGGAATAAATTGTGCTGTCGAAATTGGCGCAAAAAAGCACCTGCATATTTAAATGCAGCGAAGGACTTTTTTGAGCAAATGAACCATTTTCAGCACCAATGGAACGATTTATACTATTTTTTAATGCGGCCTCTTCATCCAGGCTAACCAGAAAAAAAACAACTTTCCCATCTACATTCTGGGCAGCAGAACCATCAGCCTTAACAATATTTGAAAGAACAACTTTGTTCTCCGATATTGAAAACTCATTTCTGAAATGTTCGTTCAATAGATCCCGAATTAAAACTAAGGCAACATCAATCATAACAACTTGTAGAAAATTTTCAACTAAAGTCAATAAAGAGAATTTGAATTGCTGGCAATTTAATGGTTAATTCTCCTGTAAATCAATTTTTTAAAACACTAAATAAAGTGTTTACAATAAATTTCTCAGACAATTTACAACAAAAAAATAAATTAGTAACATATCTTTTAATATTATTTTTGTATTTTCACATAAATAATTTTGATGATTCTTAGATTTTGGGCCTTTTCTTGATTTATTAATAAATATTCTTCACCATGGAACAATTCATTCTCATTACAACAAATACATTTCCAGCCTTTTACACAGGAGAGATAATTATCGGCAACCTTATTTTTTATTTGTTGTTATTTGGATTCCTTATTTTTCCTTTGGGAATTTTTTTTGTGGCGAGGTATTTCAAAAAAGAAATGATCTTACATCAAAGTAATTTTTCAGAAAAAATAAATTTACTTGAAGAACAAAACAGAATCTTATTAAAAGAGCAAAATAACCATTTTGTAAAATTGAATTCCCTGAAAGAAAAACTTGCTGAAATTGAAAATAAACTGAACCGGTGGGATGCAGAAAAGGCAGATTTGGAGAAAGAAATTAAATTAATAAAAGACCAGCTTCAACACCCCCGTAAAAATGACGATATAATAATCGAATATTATATGAATGAAAAATCGGGAGATTGAAAAAACGCCAGATTGCAAAAGCATTTTTTATTAAAGAATACTTTTCCCCTCTTTAATTCTTTCCATGCGCAATCCAGCCTGTATATCTTTAAGCCTGATTACATTGTCCTTTCGTCTCAGACATTTTAGAATACTGTAATGCAGCACATTAACAATCGATGCAGCGCTCAGTTCGTGTTGTTCAGCCAGGTATTCCAAATCAACATCATTATCATATTCAAACTGGCTGGTTTTTGATTTTTCCCATAAAATATACCGTTGGTGTGCATTGGGCAATTCAAAATCGAGCACCAGCTGGAATCGCCTGAAAAAAGCCTCATCAATATTTTTTTTGAAATTGGAACTCAGAATGACCAGCCCGTCAAAATCTTCCATTCGTTGCAATAAAAACGATACTTCCTGGTTAGCATAACGATCGTGAGAGTCAGAAGTATTGCTCCTTTTGCCAAAAAGTGCGTCGGCCTCGTCAAAAAACAATATCCAGTTTTTCGATTCAGCCTGGTCGAATACACGTGAAAGATTTTTTTCGGTTTCGCCAATGTATTTCGAAACCACCATCGATAAATCAATCCGATACACATCCATTCCACAATATTTACCCAAAAGGCTGGCAGTTAATGTTTTTCCGGTTCCGGGCGGCCCGGTGAA
Source organism: Mariniphaga sp. (assembly GCA_036350775.1). Lineage (GTDB taxonomy): Bacteria > Bacteroidota > Bacteroidia > Bacteroidales > Prolixibacteraceae > Mariniphaga. The sequence goes on along the minus strand of JAZBNQ010000532.1, from coordinate 145 downwards.
CAAAACCTTAAAACCGGGTTTAATTTTTTTACCAAACTGAAATTTATCCTTTAAATTTCTGCCGTGCCACACATAATCCTTTATTTCTTCAAGGCCCTGCAACACATGTTCCTGAACAACCAGGTCGTCCCATTCCTGGCTGGTT
>JAZBNQ010000531.1:0-2024 GCA_036350775.1 Mariniphaga sp. | reverse complement strand
GCAACAGAAAAGTATATTCCGCCAGGCAATTGGGAAAGCTTGCCGGTTTCCAATAAAAACGGGCGGATTGTCACCCTCGGAAATGTGGCATCGGTCAGGCTTAAAGAACAGCCACCCACATCCTATTTCCGGATTAACGGGAAAAATACCGTCAACCTGGTTCTTTATTCCGCACCGGGGGAAAACCAGTTAAAACTGTCGGCAAAAATCCGCGAACAGTTGCAGCAAATTGGCCCGAAACTTCCGTCAGGGTATTCAGTTCAGGTAGCCGGCGACAGCACCGTTTTCATAAAAGACGAACTGACAAAGATAGGCCTTCGTACTTTTTTTTCACTGCTTATTTTGCTTTTGTTCGTGCTGGTTGTCAGCCGTTCATTCCGAATCCTGGGCATCCTGTTTTTGGCGCTTTTGGCCAACCTGCTCATTGCGTGTGTTTTTTATTACCTGTTTAAAGTGGAAATCCACATCTATTCGCTGGCGGGGATAACTGTTTCGTTCGGTATTATTATCGACAACAGCATTATTATGGTTACTCACCTGCAAAAACAAAAAGGGCTGCGGGTTTTTATCGCTCTGCTTGCTGCCACGCTTACCACGCTGGGTGCGCTTTCGGTTGTTTTTTTCCTGAAAGAAAACCAGAAAATCCTTTTAATCGATTTTACCTGGGTTATGCTTATCAACCTTTCCGTTTCGCTGATTGTATCTCTGTTCCTGGTGCCGGCGCTGATGGAGAATCTCTACCACAGAAAGCCGAAAATTGCCGGGTTCAGGCAAAGAAAACGAATTGTCCGGCTTACGGGATTTTACAATCGTTTTATCGGCTTTGAAAAGCGGTTTAAATGGGCATTTATTGTTTTGGCAATCCTTGGATTTGGGCTGCCGGTTTGGATCTTGCCCGATAATATGGAAGGGGAAGGTAAGTTTGAAACATTTTATAACAAAACATTGGGCAATGAAAAATATAAAGCCGATGTCAGGCCGGTGCTGGAAAAAGTATTGGGTGGTTCTCTCCGGCTTTTTAGCGAACACGTTTTTGAAGGAAGTTTTTATTCCGACCCGGGGAAAACAACATTATACGTTAGGGGAAGTATGCCTGAAGGTTGTACCGTTCACCAGTTGAACGAGGCGGTACGGAAAATGGAGCAATACATTAGCCGGTTTGAAGAGGTGGAACAGTTTGAAACGCGGGTAACAGGCTACAATAACTCTTCCATCACCATTCATTTTACACCCGATGCAGAAAAATCGTCGTTTCCGTTTTTACTGAAAAGCCAGGTAGAAAGCAAAGCCATCTCACTGGGGGGTATGGACTGGTCGGTTTACGGGGTTGGGAAGGGTTTTTCCAATGCATTGAACATGGATTATAAAAACAGCCACATCTTACTTACAGGTTACAATTACAACGAGTTGTATGATTTTGCAGAGCAACTAGAAAAAAAGTTGCTGGAGAATCCAAGAGTGGATAACACCGAAATAACCAGTTCGCAGTCGTGGTATGCAGCCACCCGGTTTGAATACAACCTGCAAGTGGACAAAAACCTGCTGGCTGTTCAGAAGTTGAATTATACCGATTTTACGGGGTCGTTGTTCACGCAGTTGTATGAAAGGAATTTACAACCGTTTTACAACCAGGCCGAACTTCAGCCGGTTATTTTGCTGTCTGACCGGAACAGGGAATACAATAAATGGGATTTTTACCATCAACCGGTTGCTACCGAAAAAGGACAGAAAAAATTGTCGCTGGCCGGGGAAATCGAAAAACAGCTTACCGGAAAGTCGATTTATAAAAAAGACCAGGTTTACCAGGTTTACCTGAACTACAACTTTATTGGGCCCGGTCCTTTGGCACAAATGGTTCAGGAACGGGAGATTGAGGCCATTAACCAGGTGCTTCCGTTGGGCTATAAAGCACAGAAACCCGAATCGTTTTTCTATTGGAATGTAAAAGACAAAAAACAGTACTGGTTATTATTGCTTATTATTGTGATTATTTATTTTATCACCGCCATTTTATTCGAATCGCT
>JAZBNQ010000530.1:0-8735 GCA_036350775.1 Mariniphaga sp. | reverse complement strand
GGACCGCGATAAGCCCAGTACAGGTATTCGCCATCCAAAGCCATTCCGGTAACAAAAATTGATTCGGTTTCACCACCTTCACCGTCAAATGGCGAATTATCAATAACTTTTAGTCCGGATCCATCCAGATTACTTTGAACAATAAGTTTGTATCGGCTGTCGGCCAAATAAAGTTTCTGGTTCGTGTCGTCAATTACAAACGAACGAACACCAAAATTGCGGTGAATGCTGCCTGCCTCCGGCACCGGGTCTCCTTCCACTCTGTCGCGGCCAAGAATGTCACTTTCTGTAAACCTCCAAATGCCCGAACCCGTGGTGTGTTTAGCCCACCACCATTGTCCGTTGTATTTTGTAATGGTACCGTTAATGTTTCCCCAACTGATTCCCTGGCCGTAATACCCAAGCCACGCATTGCGCACATAGTAGGTAAATTGGTCGAGTGAAAACTTCTGATTCCGGGTATTTACCGGAGTTCTGAAAATTCCCTCACGCCGATCGGCCCAGTAAATAAGCCCTTCATCTTCATCGATGTAGCCATAATAAAAATCGAGGAACGTATTGCCTCCAAAATTTTCAAGCACCGATTCCCGTCTGGAGCCATCGTGTGCTACCACAAAAATTTCGCCGTCGCCAACCGTAAAATAATCTGGTTCGGTAACAAAAGCAAACCGGGTTCCGGCATCGAAAACATAAAGCCAGTCGCCGCTGAATTGCAATGTTAGCGGGTGTTTCCCCGAGCGATAACCTAAATCGAAAGAATTATTCAATTCGGGTTCAATTCCGTCAATTATTTTTTTCGACATAACATTTCCACCCTTCACAGCATAATAAAGTGTTTTGGCGGGCTGGTTGTAGTTCACTTTTACATTCACATTCACCGGTGTCAGGGCCTTGCCGCCAATGGTAATAGTAAGTGAAACTATCTGGCTTCCAATGCTTCCAAATACAACAGCAGGAGATTCCAGTGAACTGTTTCCTTCTTCGTCAACACCTTCGCCCACCGTTCCTGCCGGGAATTTCCATTTGTATTCAACCGGTTTGTTTTCAGGGTTTTCAAGCAAAACATCAAAAGATACCTGCGTTTGGTTAAACACAATTACCGGATCGGTTGATGTGTAATTCACCACCGGAACAATATCACTAATCATAATTTTCTTATCCACCTTGTTGGTTCCGTCAACCGTTAACATTACGGTGTAGGTGCCGGGCAAAGTATATTTATGAACCGGACTTTGCTCTGTGGATGTTGTTCCGTCGCCGAAATTCCATTCCCATGATGTGCCTTTGGAAGAAAGGTTCATGAACAGAATTTCTTCGCCCACCACATAATGCAGTGACGTTGCCGAGTATGTAAAATCATAATCGGCCGAAGGAAAAAGTTGAGGGGAAAGTTCCTGTTCGCAGGAGAAAAACCCCAATCCGCTTATTATTACTGAAAGTAAAACATATATTCTAAATCGTTTCATAATCATTCTTTTTAAATGTGAAAATGCTACAACACTGTAATTGTTTTTATTTCAGCTAAATTCTCTACATCGTTCCCGTTAACAATTCTGAACCTTGCATTCAGTTGATAACCCTGGGTAAATTCAACTGCAAAATATTGCCTGTTTTTGTTGTAGATAAAAGCACTGAAAGGCACGTCATCCAAATGCGAGCGAAGCACACTTTCTGCTTCCGGTTTCATTGTTCGTATCGTTTCTTCACCAATTATTTCAGTATCAAAATATCCTTCAAAAACTTCGTTTTCCACTATTTGGCGGTCGGTTACAAGCAACGTTCTGAAATCCTGATAAACAAGTTGCGGAAACAGGTTATTCACGAATTGTGCCCTGATGTATTCCGGAATTAACTGGTTAAATTGTTCCTGGTTAAACGTTATCGGATTTTTATATTCCAGGGAAGAAAGTGTATAACTAACCGGAAATTTATCTTCAATAACGTACGCCTTTTTTTCAGCATCGTAATTGGTTTCGGTGTGCTGGAACGTTTTTATTTCAAGCAACTCGCGGACCAGTGCCGAAGAGTCGAGTGTGAAAGTATATCCGGTGGGAGGATACGTTAAGGTGAACTTCAGGTTTTTGTTAACATCGTACCAAACACCCAGATAACTGAACACAGCATCAACTGACCAGTATTCAGCATAAAATGCTACTTCATTTCCCGCGTTTACGTTGGTAACCGGTACATCCCAATAGATGTTTGCTGCCAGGTATCCAGGCTCTGAAATGTCGGCCACCGGGTTATTTATTGTGCAGGAAGCATTCAGCAGGATGGCAGAAATCACCAAGGCCAGCGAGCCGGAAAAATTTCCTGCAAAAATTTTATTTGTAAATTTAAAACTGTTCATAATTTTCTCCTTTCCGATTTAGTTTTGTGGTGCCCAAATCATGGGTTTTTTCAGCCACTCAGGGTTTCTGAAAGCACCTAATCTTTCCAGCTCTTCCTTGTTGTATTTCTCTTCCGTTTCAGGGTCGTAATTTAAACGCTGAATCCATTGATTATCTTCAGACCAGTAAGCCTCATACAAGTTGTTTGGCCGTCTCAGTCCCGGATAAATAACGGTATTGTCAAATGTCCGGCCGTTTAAATCGTTGCTGTAGCCGTACCTGCGCAAATCGTTCCATTGTTCCACCTGCAGGTACATTGCCTTGTATTTTTCCATCATAATATGGCTGAGGTTTATATTGGACGAACCTGGGACCAGTTCTGAATTGCCGAGATAGGCATCAATATCTTCCCGGGGAACCTGCATTCGCAGCATGTGCGATTCAATTCCCAACCGAAGATGTTCTGCTGCTTTGTTTTTGTTTTGAGCCCAGTAGGCAGCCTCGGCAGCAATAAAATGAAGTTCTTCGCGGGTAATGAAAGTAATGGTTGACGTATCGGTTGTTAAAACAGATTCATACAAATCAGGGTACCATTCAATTTTATGCGTTGGCGGCATTCCCGAATTATTTTCAAGATATCTGTATTTAACCACACCGGCATCATCAGCGCGGGCTTCCATAAGGTAGGGCAGGCGGGGATCTGTAAATTCGTCGGTTTCCGGATTGTATCCCATCATGTTTTCAATCAGGTATTTTGAAGGAATGGCAGCTAGCAAATCGTTGGAACGGCTTTCCCACGAATTGACCGGTTTATTGTTTCTTCCCCACATGCAGTTTTTCTCCACACTGGAACCACCATCGAATTTGTATCGCGGATCGCTCCAGTTGGAAAGTGCCTGTTCTGCAGCCAAAAAAACGGCATTGGCATTTCCGGTATTTAAATTGGGCAAATCGCGAAGCAAAATGCGGGCTTTAACTGCCAGTAAAACTTGTTTCCATTTTGCCATGTCGCCGGCAAATACGCGATCAACATTCTGTCCCATAGGTCTGTTGGTTGATTGCGTTACTTCCGGACTATCGAACAACTGAATCAATTCATCCGCCTCGGTTTTCATCCATTCGTAAATGCTTTCCTGTGAGTCATATTTAGGAGAAGATGACTGGTAGGCTTCAGTAAGCGGCATGTCGCCAAAAGCATCGGTTGTTTGCTGCACAGAAAGCAACCGGAGTAACCGGGTCAGCGCCACATAATTTACTGAATTTTCTTCTTCAGCAAACCGAAGCAATTCTTTGCCATTGGAACCCACATCGTAAAAATGCCTGCGCCACTGCGGGTGCCGGTTCATTCCCAGAAATTCCCAGCCGCTTCGGTATGCATGTGCGCCGGTCTGACTTCTGCCTGCTGTGGTAAGGCACTGGGCAAGGTAAGTTCCGTACTCGCTGTGATCATAGTTTTCGAGTGCGGTGTAAAACAATACCACCGGCATAATTTCGTTTACCGGCACCTTATCCACACCGTCCGGGTCACGATTGTCACCCAAATAATCTTCGCATCCGGAAAACCCGGAAAGTAAAACAAGTAAAATCAGTATATATTTTAACCTATTCATTTTTATCTTTTTTAAAAAGTTGCACTCACATTAAATGTATAACTGCGGGTGTTCGGAATACCCAGATAATCAATCCCAAATGTTCCGGTACCACCAGAACTGCCCGTGTAATTCACCACCGGATCGGAACCGGAATAATTGGTAAGCAGCAACAAATTCCGGCCGGTTAATGAGAAACTCAATCCTTTTATTCCGATTTTTTCTGCCAGATTTCCTGCATTGTACGCCAGAGTTGCATACCCAATGCGCATTAGGGAAGCGTCTTCAACAAAATTAGATCCTACCGGTGCGTAATAATTCATGTAAAAAGTCTGGTCAAAAACTACCGGAACCGTGTTTTCTGCATAAGTGCCGTCGGGCATTTCAATCACACCGTCAATCAGAATCTGGCGATTTCTGTAGTCTTCAAGAATTTTGGCCTGCCCGCCAGACATCAAACTGCGCAAAGTGCCATTCACTACATCGCCTCCCTTTCTGAAATTCATCATAACTGAAAGCGACCACGCTTTATAATTCCAACGGTTCAGCCAGCCAATAGTAAAATCGGGTTCACGGTTACCAATTAAAAGTGAACTTGAAGCATTAATTTTTGGCTGGCCCTGTTCATCTAAAATGATTCTTCCATCATCAGTACGGAGGTAATCTTTCCCGGACAATGCCATGGTTGAACCCCCCAGGTAAGCTGTGGGCCTGATGTCGCTCACCTGTCCGGCATAGTGGTAAACTTCAACCAGTTGGTCTGGTAAATCTTCAACAGTGCCGCGGCTCCTGCCAAAGTTTGTAATCATGTTCCACCTGAAATTCCTTATGTCAATCATAGTCTGATCCCACGAAATTTCAATTCCTTCATTTTTAATATCTCCTTCGTTTCGGGTTTGAAGAATATTTCCCGATGCCGGGGAAACACGCACATCAACAATCTGGTTGGAAACTGCGGTGGCAAACCAGGCAATATCAAGCCGGGTTTTATCTCCAAACAAACGTGCATCTGCGCCAATTTCCCACGATGTTGTCATTTCGGGTTCAAGGTGCGGATTGCTGCTTCGGGTGGGATCAACGCCATATCCGTTATCGGGGTGTGGCATGGCTTTGTACCAATTATTTAAACGGTAAAGCGGAGCGTCTTTCCCAACACGCGCCCAATTGGCTCTTATTTTTCCAAAGCTTATAATATTTTCAGGAAGTTTAAGCAATTCAGTAAAAATTATACCTGTACTGAAAGAAGGATAAAAGTAGGAACGATTTTCTACCGGAAGGGTAGAGGAGTGGTCGTTCCGACCGGTTGCACTGAATTGTGCGATTCCTTTGTAATCGAGTTTCACCTCGCCGTAATAACCGTACATATTTTTTTCCGACCGGTTCATGGTGATGTTTTCCCTGCGAATGTCAGCCAGGTTGTTCACACTATAAAACTCAGGAACAATAAATTGTCTGCCGCCCAGCCCTGCTGACCGTCCGTAAGAACTTTTTACGTCTACACCTGCGAGTAATTCCATACCAAAATCGTTGGAAATGTCTTTGCTGTAAGTAGCCAGGATTCCACCATTTACAACCGAACTTTTTCCATCGGAATAGAAAAAAGACCCCAGGTAATTTAAATCTTCTGACGTTGGTGTCTGCCCTGGTTCGAGGCTCCAGCGCGGAGTAACAATACTTTTACTTTCCGATTCTGTGAGGTCGTAACTAATTCTTCCTGTTAAATCGAGGTTTTCAATAATTGTCCAGGTAACCGAACCCTGCATTAACGAGCGATTTGAATTGTATTTTGCTGAATCTTCGTATCTCGACCATAATGGGCTGATGGGCGAATTGTAACGGTTGTTGGTATCAATATACAACCAGCGAATGGTGCCATCCGGGTTTTTATAATTGGTAATGTCGTCGTCAATGGGCCAGTGGTAAGCTGAACTAATACCGGCTCCGCCGCGTGAATTACGCGAAACAAGATTGGCCATAAAATCAACCGATACTTTATCGGAGACATTGTATTTCGATTTAAAAAGAACGCCATACCGTTCGAGATAATCAGATGGTACAATCCCGTCATGCCGAACATAGTTTCCAGAAGTATAAGAACTAAAGCGTTCAGAACCACCAGAAACAGAAACGTCATATTTTTGGTAAAGTCCGGTTTTCAGAAAATTTCCGGGATTATCAAAAATCACTGTTCCTTCCGGCGCCAGGGGGCCCCAGCCACCCATCGACTGTTCGCGGTAAACGCCTAAAGAACCTCGCAGGTACATTTGCTGGATTTCAGGAACGCGGTAGGCCTGGTCAACCTGAACCGAACCGCTGGCTTCAACTCTTATTTCGCCAACCTGGCCCGATTTGGTGGTAATAATTATGGCCCCGTTTGAGGCTTCCTGACCATAAAGTGCGGCAGCAGCAGCTCCTTTTAAAACGGTAATATTTTCAATGTCGTTTGGATTAATTTCCGCAGCTTTTGAAGCACCGCCTGAAATGTGCATTCCATTCAGGATAAAAATCGGTTCGTTGTTTTGTGCCGGGTTTATGGAAGAAATTCCCCGGATAAGAATCTGGGATGAAGCCGAGGGTGAACCACCCGTCCCTGAAACCTCAATTCCGGCAATTTTTCCCTGAAGGGCATCAACAAAATTGGTTTGTTTGCCTTCATTCAGTTCTTCAGAATCAACTGACTGCACAGCAAAATTCAGCTTGCGTTTTTCAGAACGAATACCCATGGCGGTTACCACCACTTCTTCCAACCCAACTGTTTCTTCTTCCATAACAACATTCAAAGTAGTTTGTCCGTTTACCGGAATCTCAAGAGTCTGAAAACCAACAAAAGACAATACAAGGGTTGCATCCGATGGAACATTGATTGTAAAAATGCCATCAACATTGGTAACTGTACCATTCATGGTACCTTTCTCAAAAACATTCACTCCAGGCAAAAGTTCGCCAGTATTATCTCTTACTTCACCACTTACCTGAATCCGGGAATCCTGTCTGACACTTCCATTATTTGTGCCTGAAAATGCAAATGCAGGAAGTAAAAACAAAAATCCCAACAAAATGAAAATTAATGATTTGGGAATATTAAATATCAAAATATTCCCTTTAATCCGTAGTTTTTGTTTCATGTAACATAAGTTTTTGTAACTGTTTTACTCTGGATATATTCGTTTGAATAAACTTTAAAATATTACGAACACTGTATTTTTATTTCCTGCAATTTAATAAAATTCATCTTTATAAAGAATGAATTAATACAAGCTTTATAATTTTTAAATTGATTGCATTGTTGATTGGAAAAGTACTGACCTGTTGCCAATTAGAAATAAATTAACCGTATAATAAAAGATTTTATGGTATTATTGGTTTAATTCGATGGCGGCCAGAATTACCGGTGCAACGCCTTTCTGGTCGTTATTTATTTGTTTTTCAGAAATGTAATATTCGTAATCGCCCATTCGGTATGGATTTCCTCCGAGGCCACAGGCACCGCAGGTATTGGTTAGTGTCGGATATCCGTCTTCATCCTGAATGACCAGGTTTTCAGTTAAACTGTTGAATGCATCTTCTGCAATGTTCAGGTATTTTTCTGGCAGGTATCCGTTTTTTGCTCCCTTCGCAAAAGCATAAATAAACATGGCCGAACCGGATGCTTCCAAATAGTTTCCTTCACGCCCGCCCATGTCAAGCACCTGGTACCACAATGCGGTTTTTTCATCCTGAACTTTTAGGAGGGCTTCACTCAGGTTGTTCAGGATTTCTATTAATGAGTTTCTCTCAGAATGGTTTTCCGGAAGGTAATCCAGCACATCAACCAATGCCATCATGTACCAGCCGGTTGCGCGGCTCCAAAAGTGTTTCGACTGGCCGGTTTCGGGGTTGCTCCAACGTTGCTTCCGGCTTTCGTCCCATGCATGGTAAACCAGGCCGGTTTTTTCATCGAGTGTTTTTTCATAAACATGTTGCAACTGGAACGTTACTTCATTAAACCATTTCGGTTCATTAAACATTTGGGCATACCTGGCCAGGAAAGGGGAGGCCATGTAAAGCCCGTCGAGCCACATTTGCCAGGGATAAGCTTTCTTGTGCCAGAAACCGTTCGATTCGGTTCGCGGATGCTCTTCCATTTGACTAACCAGCGTTTCAATGGCTATTTTATATTTTTCTTTGCCGGTTCTTTCAAAAAGAACCAGCATGTTTAGGCCCGGGCGCACCCTGTCAATGTTAAAATCTGATTTTTTATAGGTAGAAATAGAACCATCATCCTGCACAAAATAATCGATGTAGGCCTGTGCATATTCAGAATACTTTTTATCGTATTTTCCCAGTTTATCAATGGCCGTTGCCAGAAAAGCATAATCGTATTCGTATTTCGGTTTTTCCCTGTCGTAATAAATTAAGCTGTCGCTCCGGTGCATTACTGCATCGGAAAATTTCAGTGCCCAAGAAAGGTACTTTTCCTTTTCATTGGTTTCATTTTGCTGTGAACAACCTAATGTTAGAGTAATGATTAGAATTGTGGCGAATAATTTCATTTTTCAGTATTTTGATTTGAGGATAAAAATATAAACAAATCAAAAATATAAGCGGCTCAAAAATCTCATTTTGCGGGCGATTTTTCCAATTCCAGATTTTTTGGAATAGCAATAAAAAAAGTAGTACCCTTTTCAGGAGAACTTTGAAACCATACCTTTCCTTTCAGATATTTTTCACCCAAAAGTTTCATGCTATAAGTACCAATTCCTCTGCCGGAACCTTTGGTTGAGAATGAACGTTTAAAAAGTTGTAACTGAACTTCCCGCTCAATCCATGTGCTGTT
>JAZBNQ010000529.1:0-3839 GCA_036350775.1 Mariniphaga sp. | reverse complement strand
GGCAATGTGTTAAGTCCCCGCATTAGCCTGCTTTACAATTTTCTTGACCATGTTCAGTTCCGGGCAGGGTTTGCGCGTGGATTCAGGGCTCCGCAGATTTTTGATGAAGACCTTCATGTTGAAACTTCCGGCTCGCGCCAGGTATTGCACCGCAACAACGAAAACCTGAAACAGGAATCATCGAACAGTTTTACAGCATCGCTTGATTTTACCAATTTGAACGGAGGCTGGCAGTACCAGTTTTTAATTGAAGGTTTTTATACACAGTTAATTAATCCGTTTGCCAACGAGTATGGCTCCCCCGATGAGAATGGCGTGGTAATTTATACCCGGACTAATGCTGAAGAAGGTGCAAATGTTATGGGGGTAAATCTTGAATTAAATGCTTCTCCTTCAAGTAAATTTCAGGTTCAATCAGGGTTCACCATTCAAAAAAGTGAATTCTCGGAACCGCATGAATTCGGAGAAACAAGGTTTTTCCGCTCGCCAAATACTTACGGCTACCTAAGTTTGAACTACAATCCCACCCTTTTGTTTGGAGTGGCATTAACCGGAAATTATACCGGACCCATGTTGGTTCCGTACTTTGGGCCACACCTCCAAAACCCGGAAGAAGGTCAGTTAAACAAATCGCAATCATTTTTTGAAACCGGAATAAAATTAACTTACGAAATTCGAATTACTGATAATGTAGTAATTCAACTTAACGGAGGTGTTAAAAACCTGTTTAACAGCTACCAGAACGATTTCGACACTGGAATTGATCGGGACCCGGCTTATATTTACGGCCCGCTTAGTCCCAGAACACTGTACTTCGGTTTGAAAATAGGAAATCTATAACCGTTAATCAGGATAATACCAGTTATGCACTAATAGGTTGCTTTAAATGGCAACCTCTTTTTATTTGCAGCACACAAAAGATTATTAATTTTGTGGCGTTCTATGATTTAGATAAAAGATATACTATGAGTGAATTGGATGACCTGAAAAAATTGAAGGCCAAAGAACGGCGAAATAATATAATTGTAATTGTGCTTGCGATAGTTCTTGTAACTGTGGGTGTTTTGTATTACCTGCAAAACAAAGAACACCGGGTAATTGTAAATGAACTGAATGCCGAAAAAGACTCAATACAAATGGAATTGAGTGGCCTGGTGGTGAGTTACGATTCGTTACAAACCGAAAATGACACCATTAACGAACAATTATTTGTTGCACAGGCAAAAGTGAAAGATTTACTTATTGAGATTGAGCAAACCAAAAGGGTAAGCCTGGAAAAAATCAACTCTTACCAGAATCAGGTAACCACACTACGAAGCATCATGCGCGATTTTGTGGTGCAAATAGATTCACTCAACCGCAGAAACCAGGAATTGATGGCAGAAAACCTGGAAGTAAAAGAACAATTTAAACGGTCGGAAACTGAAAAACAACAAATAAGCGAAGAGAAAGACCGGCTTGAGCGAAACCTGCAAAGGGCAGCAGTGCTTCAGGTGCGTGAATTGATGGCCGAAGCGCTGAATTCCAGGAATAAGGATACCCGTTTTGCCAGCCGTGCAGAACGAATAAGAGTTTATTTCATTATAAACGAAAACATTACAGCCCGCAGAGGCAGCAAAAATATTTATGTGCGGATTATGCGCCCCGATCAGTTATTGATGAGCAAATCTGCCGACAACCTTTTTCAGTTTGAAGATTTAAGAATTCAGTACTCAGCCATGCGCGAAGTGGTTTACGAAGGGCATGATTTGCCGGTGGCCATATTCTGGGACAACACCAACGAGCCCGAATTAATGTCGGGAACTTACACCATTGACCTGTTTGCCGACGGACACAACATTGGAACCACAACACTTGAGTTACGGTAAAACCATGGTTCAAAAAAAATGGTCTGCCAAATGAATGACAGACCATTTTTTTTGCATTTACCCCGGCTTTCAGGCATGCATAAAAATGGGTTCGGTAACCTGCGACAATTCTGTAAGTTTTTGAGTTTCTTCCGCTGTAATTTCGCCAAATCCATCCATAAATTCGAGGGCTTTTAGAAACAGCGTGTTTTTTCCAGGAGGAACTGCCGCCGTAATATTTTTCGACAAGGTATATTTTAGCGCCATTTTCATAATTTCCTCATCTAAAATGGGTTTGTACCATACATTCTTGTAAAATTTCTCTTCACCATCTTTCAAACGGGTCAATGCCATGGCTTTAAGTGCCAAAATTCCCATCCCTTGTCTTTCAGCTTCGGCATAAACCTGCGGGCCGAAATCACCGGCATTCCAGCAGGCAAAATTTATGGGGAACAAAATGGAATCGAAATTATAATTTTTCATGGCCAGCATAGCGGCATCAACCGAGTGTGCCGAAAAACCCAGGTATTTCACCTTACCGTCTTTTTTGGCTTTTTCGAAAACCTCCATGGCACCGCCTGGTGCAAAAACCTGTTCCACTTGCTCCACCGAGCTTAAAGCATGCAGCTGGTACAAATCGAAATGGTCAGTTTGCATCAGCCGGAGTGAGTTTTCCAGTTCCTGTTGTGCACCTTCGGCATCGCGTTTGCCGGTTTTACAGGCCAGGAAACATTTTTCCCGGTAAGGCTTCAGGGCCGGGCCGAGGCGTTCTTCTGCATTTCCATACGATGGGGCAACATCATAATAATTTACACCCAACTCATAGGATTTAGCCACCAGTTCGTTGGCAAAATCCTGAGGATTATCGTTCAGCATGATACCGCCAAAACCAATGACGGAAAGCTTTTCGCCGGTTTTACCCAGTACGCGTTTCGGAATGGCATAATTGGGTGAAAAATTATTTCCAAAACTGCGGATGACAGGAATTGTTAATGCCAAAGTTCCCATCGCACTGTTCCTTATAAATTTTCTTCGTTTCATATTGTCTTTATTAAGTGATTTATTACGTATAAAAGGCCTTAAATATAACGATTTAATAATTATTTTACCAGGTTTACATCTGCATATTAAGTCGCTGAAAACAAAAAGGCGCCAAAAACTGGCACCTTTTTGATGAACCCTAATAAATTTTATTCGTGCCCGTGATACTTAAATGAAACTTTCATTTTAACACGGTAGTACTGAATTTTGCCTTCGTGCAAATGCATGTCCATTTGGCAAACTTCTGCAATTCGCAAATCAGTCAATGTTTCGGATACACGGGCGATGGCATTTTGGGCTGCTTTTTCCCACGATTCGGGACTGCTGCCCACTACTTCGATAATTTTATAAACACTTTCAGGCATAATAATTTGTTTTTAAGTTTTTATTGTTGCCTGTTTTTACGATACTTAAATCATTTTGTTTTGGCAAACCCGCGAAAATTAAAAACTCCTGATAACAGAAATATTTAAAAAATTAAAATTGAGTTCCGACCTTAAACACTGAATCAGCAGAGAAATCCATTATGTGTTTTACCACCCCGGAATAGTCCTGAATTCCTTTTTCTACTTTATTTGTTTTTAAATAAGCATCATTTACTTTAGAGGCCACTATATCAATTTTTTCATTACGTAACTTTTGCCAATGTTGCCTTATTTTCATGAAATCGGCTTTAACTCCTTCATCCAGTTTTTCGATAATTTGAGGAAGTTCTTCCAACCGGCTTCCCTGGTAAAGAAAATACCTGAAGATGGCGAGGTTTGCAGAATATTGCAAATGTTTCGATTCGCTTTGGGAACAAACCACCCACGCATAAAAATTGGCTTCGGCTTCGCTGGTTACCCCAAACTGATGAGCTTTTTCGTGTGCCAGCACAAATGGATATTCCAGTGGCAGGTTGTACCGGTTCACATGCACTTCGTTAAAAAACGGCCCGTAATAACCCGAAAT
>JAZBNQ010000528.1:0-4797 GCA_036350775.1 Mariniphaga sp. | reverse complement strand
GAGCGGGAAACGGGGGTCGAACCCGCGACCCTCAGCTTGGGAAGCTGATGCTCTACCACTGAGCTACTCCCGCTTTTGTACCAGCAAATTTAAAAATTTTAAAACCTGTAATTTAAACCCGAAATAAAAAAATCACAATTTCAGATAAATCAAACATTTGGTAATTTCCACGGAGCACGGTAATGTGCTTTAACCATTTCGTTTGCTTCGGCATCACCAATAAATTCCTGCTTTTCGTGGTTCCAAAAGACCTTACGGCCCAACCGGTATGATATATTTCCCAAATGGGCAAACCGGGCGATGTGTGCGCCAATTTCAATATCGCAACTGGGTTTTTCGCGGGTTTTAATGCATTCGAGGAAGTTTTGCACATGCAACTCCAGACCTTTTCCGGTACCTTTTTGCAACGGCACACCTTGGTAGCCTTTTTTGGCGCTGTTGCTGTTTGTTTCGGGAATAACTTCCCAGCCGCTGCGATCAACAACCAGGGTTCCCCATTCGCCCACAAACGCTACACCATGACCGCGTTTGCCAAAATTGGCACCGTAAATACCGATGGTATGATCCCACAACAAACCAAAATCGCCAAAATCATATACAGCCATCATGGTATCTGGCGTTTCCATGGCATCGTCGGGAAAAGCATATTTACCGCCAGTTGACATCACGGATTTGGGCACGTACTGATTCATGCCAAACAAAGCATAATCAAGCAGGTGAACACCCCAGTCGGCCATTAAACCGCCAGCATAATCCCAGTACCACCGAAAAGTAAAATGAAACCGGTTTTTATTGAACGGCCTTTTGGGTGCCGGCCCCAGCCAAAAATCGTAATTCACACCTTCCGGAGGATCAGTATCGGGTAGAACCGGAATAGAACCCTTCCAGCCCACATACGACCATGAGCGCACCGAACGAATCCTACCTATTTTTCCATCGTGGAGATAATCCACTGCAGCTTTCCAATGCGGATCGCTTCGTTGCCACTGCCCTACCTGAACTATTGTATTATAGCGTTTTTGTGCTTTCACCATCAGGTTACATTCCTCGATGGAGTTGGCGAGCGGTTTTTCAGTGTACAAATCTTTACCCGCCTCCATAGCATGAATGCCAATGAGTGTATGCCAGTGATCAGGTGTCGCGTTTATCACCACATCAATGTCTTTATTTTCGAGTAACTTTCGGTAATCGTCATACAAAACCGGTTTTTTGCCCTGAATCTTTTCCACTTCGGCTGCCCGCTCTTCCAGAACGTTACGATCTACATCACAAAGGGCGGCACACTCCACATTGGGCTGAGCCAGGAAAGCTTTCAAGTTGCTGAATCCCATTCCCAAACAGCCGACCAATCCAACAACTACTTTTTCATTGGCCGAAAATCCTGCATGAAGAATGGTTGGAAAAGTGCTTAAAGCAGCAGTTGCCATGGCGGAATTTCTGATAAATGTTCTTCTATTCGGTTTCATCTTTTCTATTTAAATGGATTACTTCTTTCAATAAAACCCTTGAAATTACGAAAAAAATCAATTTGATCTCCCTTAACATTGGGTTCACAAATTGATTTTTTAGTTTGAGATTCAAATGTGCAAAATAAAACTATACCCGCGGCATGGGCCACTTATCGTTGTAATTAACACGTGTAAGTTTATCAGCTACTTCTTCCTTAAACTTTTTTACTGTATCGTCCCAGTGAATAACTTCGCCCACACGCCATGCAATATTGCCCATTTCAGAAACAATAGCTGTTTTAGCCCCAATTTCAACAGTAGCATTTGGTGTTCCACCTTCGCGAATGCATTTCAAAAAATTCTGAACATGTTCATCCAGCCCGTCGCCATAATTGCTTTGTGTAACTCCTTCGAAAAAAGGTTCACGCTTTTCATTATTCCGGTCGGGCATCAACTGGTATCCGCCCCTGTCGAGCACCAGTGTGCCTTTTTGGCCCACAAAAGCCACTCCGTGTCCTTTTCCGTATGGACCGAGTCCGGGATTTAATCCGCACTCCCAAACCATAGTATGCTTGGGGTAGCTGTATAATGCCTGCTGAATATCGGGCGTTTCGATGGCTCCTGGTTCGTGGTAAAAAATTCCGCCCCCGGGAGAAATTTTTTGTGGCATTCCGGCATTCATAGCGTACATGGCAAAATCGAGTAAATGTACTCCCCAGTCTGTCATGGCTCCTCCGGCGTAATCCCACCACCAGCGAAAATTATAGTGGAACCGGTTGGCATTGAAGGGCCTTTGCGGAGCAGGTCCCAACCACATATCGTAATCAACATGTGCGGGCGCTTCCGAATCAGGCAAGGCAGGATAAGGCTCATCGTATCCTTTGTAAATCCATGCTTTTACGAGATGAACATCACCCAACTTCCCAGAATTTACAATTTCTGACGCCTCAAACCAATGCTTTGAACTGCGTTGCCACATGCCCACCTGAACAACCAGATTCGGGTATTTTGCAGCAGCGTCAACCATAGCATTGCATTCCTCAATACTGTGGCCCATTGGTTTTTCAACATAAACATGTTTGCCAGCTTCCAGCGACATTATCATCTGATGTGCATGCCAGTGGTCTGGCGTACCAATAATAACTGCGTCTAACTCCGGATTTTCAAGCATTTCCCGAAAGTCGGAATACAAAACCGGTCGTTTTTCGGTAAGTTTTTCCACATCGGCCGCACGCGATTCCAGAATTTTTGAATCCACATCGCAAAGGGCTACACAATCCACATTATTTCCTTCTTTCAAAAAGCTTTGAAGATCGCTAAAACCCATGCTACGGCATCCGATTAGTCCAACTCTTACCTTTTCTGCAGGCGATGCACATGCATTCATGATAGTTGGAAAAGTGCTGATGGCAGCAGTAGCAAGGGCTGAGTTCTTGATAAATTTTCTTCTGTTGGAATTCATAATATCGTTAAATTGATTTTAGTAATTGAAAATTGTAAATATATAGGTTATGAAAGTTAAACGAAAACGGTTTAAGCTAAATTTTACAGTTTTCTGACTTTTATCATGTTGACTGACCGTTTAGTCATTTTTAACAATTATTTAACACATTAGGAAAACGAAATTTTTAGAATCTGCTTTATCTTTGACCAATCGTTCAGTCAAAAAAAATATACTAAAACAAAAACACATGCCTCGAAGTAAAGAACAATATGATGAAATCAGGAAACAGAAAAAACAACTGATTATGGATTCGGCACTGGAACTTTTTGCAGAAAACGGGTTCCACGCCACATCTATGAGCCAGGTTGCAAAAAAGGCAGGAATATCAAAAGGTCTCGCCTACAATTATTTCGAAAGCAAACAGGAAATCCTGGATGGTATTATTGCAACGGGATTCGATTCCATTTATTCTCATTTCGATTTAAACCACGACGGCATTTTAACTCGCGATGAATTCGAACACTTTATCCGTAGAAGCATACGTGTCATTAGCGAAAACCGGCGATTCTACAAACTTTACACTGCATTAATCATGCAATCGGATCTTACAGATTCCTTTGTTGAAAAATACAGCGATCAATCAAAATTACTTATGATGATGCTGAGTCAATTTACTTCATCCATGGGCAGTAAAGATCCGGAAGGTGACATGATGGTTATTAGTTCACTGCTTAAAGGAATCAGTATGGTAATAATAACTGCTCCCGATTTTTTCCCGGCTAAACAACTGGAAGACAAAGTAACAGAAGCCTGTTTTCGATTAATAACAACAAAATAATTCACCATGAAAACAATTTTAATACTAATTGCTGCAAGTTTATTTTCATTCAACACAATCGCACAGGATGTGGCAGAAATAATCAGAAAGGCTGATGAAAAATTCAGGGGCGAATCGAGTCGCGGACAAACCACCATGATAATTGAACGCCCAAACTGGAGCCGCGAAATTTCCATGAAAACCTGGTCGCTAGGCAACGAGTACTCACTTATTTACATTACCGCCCCGGCTAAAGAAAAAGGGCAGGTTTTTCTTAAACGCGATAATGAAATGTGGAACTGGGTACCCACCATCGAACGGATGATAAAAATACCACCCTCGATGATGATGCAATCCTGGATGGGCTCAGACTTTACCAACGACGATCTTATTCGTGAATCATCGCTTGAAAAAGATTACAACCACAAATTACTTGGCGAAGAAACCATCCGGGGATATGAGTGCTATAAAATTGAACTCATTCCAAAAATTGATGCCCCGGTAGTTTGGGGAAAAATTCTGATGTGGGTTTCCAAAGATGAATTCCACTGGCTGAGAGCAGAATATTATGACGAGGATGAAAACCTGGTTAACATCGAAATTCTTTCGGAAATTAAAACAATGGACGACCGCGAGATGCCAACCCGCATGGAAATGATTCCTGCAGACAAGGAAGGTCACAAAACCTTTCTGATTTTTGACGAAATGGAGTTTGATGTGGATTTAAAGGAATCATTCTTTTCGCAACAAAATATGAGAAGGGTGAGGTGAAGAAATCGCAGTTTACAGTCGCAGTTTACAGATAAAAAACAATAACGAAAAATGGCATGAAACGAACATGAATTTTCATTCTTCAAACTCAAAAAAAGAAGAATTAAAATTCATCGAGAGTTACATCGAATACAAAAGAAATAAACAATTTTAATGAGATGAAAACGAATATCAAACTGGCATGGAGAAACCTCTGGCGGAACCGGCGACGGACACTCATTGCCATTTCATCCATCATTTTCAGTGTTTTGCTTGCATCGTGGATGCGTTCCATGCAGGAAGGTTCTTACGACAGCATGATTGAAAACGTGGTGAAG
>JAZBNQ010000527.1:0-6402 GCA_036350775.1 Mariniphaga sp. | reverse complement strand
GTGATTAAGGCTACCGCCATGGCCAGTATGCCGGCCAAACCAAACATCCACCAACTTAAATCTATTTTATAGGCAAAGTTCTGTAGCCATTTATCCATGCTGTACCAGGCAATAGGACAAGCAATTATAAAGGCGATGCCAAAATTGATCATGAAATCTTTGTTGAGCAGAATTAAGATTTCAGAAACAGTGGCTCCATTTACTTTCCGGATACTTATTTCTTTCGTTTTTTGACTAATGATGTAGGAAATCAAGCCATACAATCCGAGGCTTCCAATCAGAATAGCAATTATGGCAAATAGCTTAATGAGGTTGGAAGTGTTTTTCTCTTCTTTATAAAGTGATGCAATTTTTTCGTCAAAAAAACTGTAGTTTAAAATGTCGTTTGGAAAAATGCTATTCCATTCTGTTTGCACTTTTTCTTCTATATCCTGGTAACCTCCTGATTCTAAAATTGCCGGGTTAATTTTAATGGCCATTTCATTTATGTTGAAGCTCAGGTTGCTGAAAATGACATTCTCCATTTGCTTTTGTAACGATTGTGCATGGAAATCTTCAACCACACCTACAATATTTAATACGTTTCCATTTCTACCGTATTCGAATCTTTCTCCTATGACATCCTGAGGGTTATTAAAGCCAAGAATCTCTGTCATTTTTCTGTTTACAACTACATCTCCATTATTTTTTACTTGCGAATACTTTTGTCCGGCAATAATTTTTAGTTCGTATAAATTGAAGTAATCTTCATCAGCCGCTTTCAAATTTGCGGAGTACTCATCTTTTGCAATTGCCGGGTGGTTGAAGACATTATACACCTTCCAGTCGGCCAAAGGGCTTCGGGTAGCGAAACTCACCATCCCGATCTCCGGATATTTTAATAACTGCGCTTTTAGTAAATCCAGTTTATCCTTATTTGATTCGGGCAAAGGGACAATTAGAATAGCTTCTTTATTGAATCCCAAATCTTTGTTTATGAAGTAGTTTAATTGGCGGGTCATTACCAAAGTGCCTGTAACCAATACAAGCGAAATGACAAACTGAACGATTATCAATGAGCGTCTTACGGATATGGGTACGAAAGAATTTTTTACAGTAAGCGAGTTTTTCAGGGCAACATTGGCACCCATTCCTGCTATAATCATGGATGGGTAGAAGCCGGAAAGTAATCCGATAAGGGTTGCCAATAGCACTAAATAAATAAGTGTGCCCGGATTCGTTAACAGGTCTGCGTCCAACCGGTATCCAATAGTATTTTCAAGGTAGGTTAAAAGATAATAGGCAATGAACAATCCTATTATTGCTGCAATAAAAGTGATGAACACAGACTCAGTCAGAAACTGGAAGATGGATTGTGGCTTGCTTTCTCCCAGTATTTTTTTAATACCAATTTCTTTAAATCGTTTGGTGGCCTGTACCACGGACAAATTAATGAAATTGATAGAAGCAATTACGATCAGAAACAAACCAATAAGGCCCAAAATTAACAAGTTTTTATCGGGAACCTGCCTGTTACTGTAGTTGTTACAAAGCCCCGAATGTAATTCTGAAAGGGGCTGCAAAACATATCTCTGATCAATTGAATTATTTTTCGTATTGTATTTGAGAAAGAATACAGAAAGCTGATTTTCAAAAGTTTCTGCCGATACATTATCCGGCAAAAGTAAATAGCAATTGGTGGCGGAATTGCCCTCAATCCAACTCGTCCCCTCACGAAAATAAGGATTGGATGCCGGCTGATCTTTATAGTTGGCTATAATGGTGAAGGGAAGATCTGTATTTGGCGGAGGATCTGATATTATACCCCGAACATGTAATGTGGCGGCATTATTTATGATTATAAAGCGATTTATGGCTTCGCTTACATTCTGTGCTGATAATTTATAATACTTCTGTGCCAGCGATGAACTTATTACAACACTTCCTTTTTCTTGTAGTGCATTCGAAGGGTTGCCTGCTATGAAATTAAAATCAAAAATTTCAAAGATATTGGGTTCAGCGTAAACCAGGCCGGTATTTTCCTGGTACTTTTGAATATCCCCATTGCTGTTTTCGATGCTTATTTGCCCTTTGGCAGCATAGAAAGTCATTACGGCATTTACTCCCGGAAAATCATTTCTGATTGCTTCTCCCAGCGGATGTACCTGGCCTTCCTGGTATTTAATTCCTTCAACCGGATCTTTGTATTCATTAATTACGCGATAAACATTTTCGTAGTTCTTATGATAGCTATCGAAACCAGACTCAAAGGCAATAATTTTATATATAACCAGGCTGCATCCAATACCAATGGCCAACCCTCCAATATTAATTGCTGCATAGGCTTTATTCTGGTTTAAATGCCCCCAAATGGTTTTAAATAAATTTTTAAACATGGTTGATAGATATTAAATGTGTCTTTTTCGATTGCGATGACAACCATCCGATATTCTACAATTCAACCTTATTCTCCGGCACCACCTGCCCATCCATTAAAAATACTGTACGGTTTGCAAATCCTGCATCACGGTCAGAGTGTGTTACCATTAAAATTGTAGTACCTTCCTGGTTCAATTCTGTGAGTAGGTTCATTACTTCAATACCATTTTTGGTGTCGAGATTTCCAGTTGGCTCATCGGCCAGGATCAGTCCGGGGTTGGCAACCACAGCCCTTGCAATGGCCACACGTTGTTGTTGCCCACCAGAAAGTTGTTGAGGGAAATGTCTGGCCCTATGACCAATTTTCATTCGCTGCAGTACATCTTCAACCTTTTTTCTGCGTTCAGAAGATTTCATTCTTAAGAACAACAAGGGGAGCTCCACATTATCAAAAACATTTAGTTCATCAATCAAATTGAAGTTCTGAAAAACGAAACCAATGCTTCCTTTGCGCAACTGAGTGAGGTCTTTCTCTTTTAAACTGGAAATATCAGTCCCTTTGAAATTAAAGGATCCCTGGCTAGGGCTATCCAGCAGGCCTATAATATTGAGCAAGGTTGATTTTCCGCAGCCGGAAGGGCCCATTATGGCAACAAATTCGCCCTTTTTTACGTGGATATCTACCTGATTTAAAGCGAAAGTTTCAACTTCTTCCGTGCGAAACACTTTTGTTAATTTTTCTGTTTTTATCATGACGATTAATTTTAGGGTATTAAAATATTTTTTGTGGTTTCTATTAACAAATCTTTTCATCTTCATTACTCATATCGCAAAGCTTCCACCGGGTTTCTTCGTGCTACTTTCCAGCTTTGCCAACTAACAGTCGTCAAGGCAATTAAAAAAGCCAGTATGCCGGAAAGGGCAAAAATCCACCAGCTTAATTCAGTTTTATAAGCAAAATCTTCGAGCCATTTATTCATGGCGTAGTAGGAAATGGGTGTTGCTAATACAAATGCAAGTGCCACCCATTTTATAAAGTCTTTATTAAGCAGGCTTAGTATTTCTGATATTCGAGCACCATTCACTTTTCGGATGCCAATTTCTTTGGTTTTACTTAAAGCTACCTGTTTTGACAAGGCATAAAGACCGAAACACAATATGAGAAAAGCCACGATTACAAAATAGAATAAGAGCTTTAGCATTTTGCTTTCATTTCCATATGTAGCGTAAAATTCGTCTGCAAAAAAGTGATATTCAAATGGGAATTCAGGGTTATATTTCTCATAAACTTTATTTATTGAATTAATGATACCTGATTTATCTGCGGCAACTTCGTATTGAATATACAAGTCACGCCCGCTATTATTAGATGTAATTACCAGAGGCCTGATTAAGTGAGAAAAATGCCGGCTGTGAAAATTATTAACCACCCCGATAATTTCATAATCCTTGCCTTTTAGCTGCACATGCTGACTTATCGGATTTGCCATATTCATTGCCTTTGCAGCCTCTTCATTAATGACAACCATGTTTTCATTTGAGTTTTCTTCAGAAAAAGTATTTCCCTGAACCACGTCGATTCTAAATGTTTTAATAAAATCGCTATCTGCCTTAATTCGGGCAATGGAAAGTTTTTGATCAGAGTCGTTTCCTTCCCAATTCCACCCCTGAACTTCAATTCCGGAACTTAACAATGGAGAAGCGTTAGAAACACTTGTAATCATAGGGTTACTAAGAAGCTCTTGTTTTATGATCTTATAATCTTCGCTAATTTTTCCTTTAAGCGGAATATGGATTATATTTTCTTTTTGAAAACCTAAATCTTTCTGAAAAATATAATTCAATTGTTTATAAATTAAGAAAGTGGAACTCAATAAAACAATAGCAAGTGTAAATTGAAAGGCAATTAAATACTTTTGAAAACGCCCGTTTTTTACTATTTTATTTTGTTTTATGGCCTCAATCGGCTTGACTTTAGCAATAAGCATCCCTGGTATTATTCCCGCCACAACAGCAACAACAAGCACTAACAAAATAAGAATTAGTAAAGTAGTCATACTCTCATGCAGAGCCGGTAAATTACTGCCTGAAAACGAATTGAACGAGGATTGTACTAGTTCAACCAAAATAAAAGTAAGTACGAACGAGAAGGAAACTAAAATAATTGGTTCGGCTAAAAATGAAAGTACTATGCTGTTTTTTGAGGCTCCTGATATTTTTCGTATCCCCGATTCTTTCATTCGGTTTGAGCTTATTAAACCAATTAAACTCATGAAATTAATGATGGCGATAAGCAGGATAAAAATTCCGGCAATTGTGAATATGTATACATACTGAATATTTCCAGGTTTGTTAACAAACAATTGAAAGTCACTTTGAAAATGCATTTTTTTAAGAGGGTGAAAATAAAAATCCAGTTCAAAGCCCATCTTTTTCTCATTATAGAATTGTGTTATTTTTTCATTCAATTGCGTTTTGTCAATTATGTTTGGCAGTAAAACGAAAGTTGAATAACCAAAAGAAAACCAGCTGTCGGCAGTATCGATGATAACCGGGATTAGAAAGTCGAATTGTATGGAGGAATTATCTGGGATGTCTTTATAAACTCCACAAATTTTGTATAGTTCGGTACTATCCGAGTTAACAAAAAATGTGATTGTTTGATTGATAGGATCCTGATTCCCAAAAAACTTCTCGGCCAGGCGTTGAGAAATGATAATTGAATTTGGATTCTCCTCAAAGATTTCGGGATTACCGAAAATGAAATCAACCGTAAAAATATCAAAAAACGTAGGTTCAATGGCCAGGCCCTGCTCAAGGAATTTCTTTTCCCCCGATTTCAGATGTCGTCCGCCAAATTGTTTTACAAACCGTGTACTTTTAACAACTTCAGGAAAGTAATCTTGTAAAAAGGGGCTCAATGGTGTTGGGGTTTCCATTATAAAATCGGACTTGCCATCGGCGAATTTCCATTCAGAGGCAACCAGATATATGTTTTCATAATTTTCCTGGAATCTGTCGAAAGTAAGTTGATTATATACCCACATAAATATAAATACGGAAGAAGATAAAGCGATTGTCAATCCAAGTATATTGACAATTGAAGTGCTTTTATTTTTCAACAGATTTCTGAAACTAATTTTTATTGAATTCATTATATTCTGGTTTGTTATATTCTTACTGTTTGTCAACACCCGAAGTCATTCGTATCGCAATGCTTCCACCGGGTTTCTTCGTGCTACTTTAAATGTTTGAAAACTAACTGTGATGAGGGCTATGAGCAAAGCCGTAAGTCCTGCCAGAGAAAAAATCCACCAACTTAAATCAATTTTATAGACATAATTCTGAAGCCAGCTTTTCATAGCATACCAGGCAATAGGAACTGCAATTACAAAAGCAATGGCAACCCATTTTACAAAGTCTTTGTTGAGAAGGATTATTATTTCGGATACCTCTGCACCATTTACCTTACGGATTCCTATCTCTTTTATCCTTTTTTGCAAACCATACAGACTCAGTCCAAACAGCCCTAAGCATGAAATAATAATTGCTATCAGTGAACTATACCCAATCAAACTCTCTGTTGTCTCTTCTGATGAATACAAATTATTCAGATCATCTTCCAGAAAGCTAAACTCAACAGGATCATTGGGGGCAATTTCTACAATTATATTTTTAATTGATAGCAGAAGGGCAGAATTAGCGGATGAATTAACCTTGATATACATGTAAGAACCTGAAGGTGAATAGAGATAAGCAAAAGGTTTAATTTCGGAATGCAACGATTCGGTATGCATATTTTTAATTACTCCAATTATCTCCCCTTTTCGTTCGTAAGGCGTTCCGTTGAAAATAGATATTTTTGTCCCCACCGGATTTTTTAACTCCATTGCTTTTACAGCTGCCTCATTAATTACAAAGCCATCAGTAGCATCTTTTGCGTATTCCTTTGAAAGAAACCTTCCTTCTATTACTTCAATACCCAGCGTTTCATCAAAATCATAATCCACAGAATTTATCCCCATATCAAAAACGTTTTCTGTT
>JAZBNQ010000526.1:0-3292 GCA_036350775.1 Mariniphaga sp. | reverse complement strand
GGGGGATTCGCCCTGAACAACCTTTGTAAGGTTATTAAATCCCTAAAAGCTCAAAAATAATCAGAATTTAATAGGTAACGAAATGAAACCTGAATTAAACCAGCACTTCTACATTTACCAGTTTCCCTTCCAGCGAAAAATCAGAAGCAGAAGTGATTTCCACATCCACAAATTGCCCGGTTAAAATTTCGTTTCCGGCTGGAAAGCGGACGATAAGTTTTCCTTCGGTTAATGCTGAAAGGAATCCTTCTTTGCGGTCTTCGCCCCGAACCAACACACGCATTGTTTTTCCTATCAGGTTTTTATTATAGGATCGGTTGTGTTTGCGCAGTTCTTCTGTGAGAATTTGCAGCCTGCGTTTTTTTTCTTCAAGCAAAACATCATCTTCCCAGCGGTGGCTGGTAGCACCTGGCCGTGGTGAATACATGGCCGTGTACGACATGTTGAATTTGAATTCTTCCATGGCTTTCCGGGTGTTTTCAAATTGTTCTTCGGTTTCGCCCGTAAATCCCACAATAATGTCAGTAAACAGAGTGGCTTCCGGCAAAAAACGACGGATGGATTGCACAATCTGCCTGTATTTTTCCATGTTGTGCTTGCGGTTCATCCGAATGAGCACTTTGTCGTCGCCGCTTTGCATGGGCAGGTGAATTTGTTTTCCCAGCACAGGATACTGAGCAATCACTTCAATTACTTCGTCGGTCATGTCGCGGGGATGGGGTGAAGTAAAATAGACCCAGAATTCTTTTTTCATCCGGTTTCCCAACTCACCAACCTGCCGCAGTAGTTCTGGAAAAGTAATTTCCTGACCCCGTTTGTCGAGACCATAGGAATTCACATTTTGTCCCAGCAGCGTAATGGTTTTGTAGCCCTGCGAAACCAAAAGTGCGACTTCTGCCAAAATATCTTTGGACGGCCGACTCACTTCGCGGCCTCGTGTAAACGGCACAGCACAAAAACTGCAAAACTTGTCGCAGCCGTTCTGAATTGGGATGTAAGCTTCAAAATCTGACTGGTACGAAGGTTTTACATTCCAGAATTCTTCGATGTTTTCGTTGTGTGGGTCAATTCCCGGTTTCAGGTGAACGGAGGTGGTAATGCCGTATTGACTAATCATTTCCGGCAGTTTCGGCAGGTCTTTCATCTGAAACGTGATATCGAATAGTTTCAGGAATTTTTCATGGTCGTTGGGCAGAATGCATCCCGAGATAAAAGTGATGAGGTTTTTATGGTTTTTCCACTTGTTCCATTTGTGGATGCGCGAATACACTTTGTCAATGGCTTTTTGCCGCACCGAGCAGGCCAGAATACCAATCAGACCGGCTTCTTCTTCGTTGTCGGTCCAATTATATCCGGCTTTATCAAGCACTGAAATCACCCGTTCGCTGTCGGAGAGGTTCATCTGGCAACCCAATGTTATTAAATGGTATTTCATTTTCTTCTAAAAATAAACTTCTGTATAAATATTTTGAACCGGTATTCCTTTGCCGGTAAGTATATCAAATGTTTCGTGAATCATTTCACTGTTGCCACACAAAAAGCACTGGGTATCGGAATCCGGCTTTTGTGTGAATAAATAATCGGTTACCCTGCCGTTAAAATCACCAGCGTTGTCGCCTGTTGTGCAAAGTGTAATTTTATCTTTTTCAAAATGGCTGTGTTCGTATGCTTCTTCACCGAAGCGCACACCGTGAATTAACTGGTAATCGAGATTTGGATAAGTTTTAACGAAACTGTGAAACGGGCTGATTCCGGTACCTGTTGCCACAAACAGAAATTTTTCTGTGGGAAACATGGTGGGTTGAAACCGGAAAAATCCAAACGGGCCATCTACTTCAAGTTTGTCACCGGGCTGCATTTTTTTCAGTCGAGGCGTCATTTTCCCATCGGTTACTTCACGTACCAAAACTTCCAGAACATCCTCCTGTTCGCCACTGTAAACCGTGTATTCACGCTGCTCAATGGTACCCGGGCGGCGGATAATCACAAACTGCCCGGTTTGAAACGACAAACCGTTTCGTTCCATCTGTAAAACGAACGTGGAATCTGTGAGGTGCCTCACTGCTGCTACATCATAATTTTTCAATTGTACTTTTTTTTCTGAATCAGAGGACAAAAATACAAAAATATCTTTTATGGGATTTAAAAGGTTTAGAGGTGAGAGCCAATGCATAAAGAATAATCTCAACATTTTATCTTTTTGAAGTTGGAATATTGGATTTATGAAATTTACTTCAATGAAACAGTTAACTTACAGACTGCTTTAATAATGAACAGCCTGGAATTAAAGGCGTTTATCAGGAAAAACTGCTTTAGGTTCTGGAATACCTGAAGTATATCGGCTATTTCAAACCGGTTGAATATTCAGGTTCCGCTCAGCCGGAAGAAGAAATCAAACAGATTTTGATGGAAAAAGCACTGGATATTTCGTTGTGAGTTGAGAAAATCTTTAATCTGAAAAACCGGATTTTAGGATTTTTTCTAATTCAGCAATGAATACTTCAATATCGTTTTCGTTGTTGAAAAAGCTGGCAGAGATGCGCAATCCTTTGCCACGGGCAGAAATTATGATGTTTTTTTCGAACAGTTTGGCCACCACTTTTTTGGGATTTTCAATTTTGGCAATGAGTATTCCCGACCGGTGTTTGTTTTCTTCCTGACAGATAACTTCAATTCCTAATCCGTTTAGTTTTTCTTCCAGCAGGCGGTTGAGATGGATAACACGGTTTGCCAAATTCTCCGGTCCTAAGCGGTTAAAGAGGTTCAATGCGCCGCCCAACGCAAAAATATTAGGAAAGTGCGGACAACCTGATTCAATCACCGAGGCTTCATTTTTTAGTTCCAGGGCGAGGTTATCCATTTTTTCGGGAACCTGAACACTTCGCCAGCCTGCAAACGGGAAATTATCTTTGGTCAACCATTTTTTGTCCATATACAATCCACCGATTCCATATCCGGCAGTTGCCCATTTTAGTCCGGTAAAAACCAGGAAATCGATGTGGCATTTTTTTACATCCACCGGGAAGATGGGCAGTGCCTGGGTGGCATTCACCACAAAAATAAGGTTGTTTTCGCGGCAGAAATTTCCGAGCGCCTCCAAATCCTGCCTAAAGCCAGTACAATATTGTACATAACTGGTAACCAGAATTTTCACATCGGGCAAAAGTGCTTTTTCAATCGTCTTAATGGGATATGCGTTATTTACTGGCTCCACAAATTTTATTTTGGTTCCCTGGTTTAACCACGGAAAAGTGGTTGACGGAAATTCATCACGCATGGTTAAAACATTGCC
>JAZBNQ010000525.1:0-3543 GCA_036350775.1 Mariniphaga sp. | reverse complement strand
TATTCTCCTTTTCCGCATCCCAGCTCCAAAATAATCGGATTATCATTCCCAAAAAACTGTTCTCCCCATTTACCCTTCAGGTGAAAATCGTTGTGTTTTATCACATGGAAAGGTGCCTGAACCACATGTTCAAAGGCCTTCATTTCCTCAAATTTAGCCAGCTTGTTTTTTCCCACGGCACCTAAATTTTTTCAACTCTGATTCCAACATCATGAATTCCGGTTAATACATCTTCGCGCATGCCATGTTGAAGCGAAATGGTGTATTCTCCTGAAACCGGGAAAAAAACATCACGGCGATAAAGGGTTTGCAATGTTTTTATACCACCAAACCCTTTTCCGAGCCAACGGCCTGAAGGATGGGCAACAACAATTTCAAAGGTGTCACGCAGCACTTCTCCTCCGGGTTGTTCAATTTCAACAAACAACCACAAATTGCTGTATTTATAATTCGTTTCATTTCGAATTTGAACAAACAGGTTATGATTTTTAAGTGTGTCGTTCACCGGGATTTTAAAAACAACCAGCGAATCTTTATGCCATTTCGAATCCGGAATTTTGTGGTATTGGTCAAAAACCCGGGCTGAATCGCACCTGGTAAATCCAGCCAGAATAATACCAAAAAAGGAAAATAAAATGATAAGTTTCTTCATTGTTTTCCTGGTTTTCTGTTGCGGTTTTGGTGTGGATTTCTGTTGGGTGGACGACGTTTTTTCTTTCGTTGTTTCCCTTTGGGTTTATTGAAACGGTTTATGTCTTCCTGTCCTACCATATTCAGGAATGTATCTTCAGCCTTTTGTGCAATTTCCATATTTTCAGAAACCAGTTTTTCTGGTTTTTGACCGGCACGGTTCATTTTCAACACTTTTTTAACCGTTCCAACAGGAAGTGCTACCAGTGCGGACGGAGCATCACCTTTTTTTGAATACCAGTAAACGCCTTTAAAAATATCGGCTTTTAAAAACTGGTACGTACCAAATTCGGTTTGCAGCGGAATATGATTGGGTGGAAAATCTTTTTGTGCATCAATGTATGAATCTAATTCATAATTCAGGCAACACTTGAGTTTTCCACATTGCCCGGCCAGTTTTTGCGGGTTAAGCGAAATTTCCTGGTAGCGAGCGGCATTTGTTGTAACTGAAACAAAATTGCAAATCCAGGTTGAACAACAGAGTTCGCGTCCGCATGGTCCAATTCCGCCAATGCGCGCAGCTTCCTGTCGTGCGCCAATTTGTTTCATTTCGACCCTAATGCGGAAAGTATCGGCCAAAACTTTTATAAGTTGACGAAAATCAACTCTTCCATCAGCTATGTAATAAAAGATGGCTTTTGTGCGGTCGCCCTGGTATTCTACATCACCAATCTTCATATCAAGATTTAGGTCGGAAGCAATTTTTCGCGATTGAATCATTGTTTCGTATTCCAGCGAAATGGCCTCCTTCCATTTTTCAATGTCCATTGGGCGGGCGTGTCGGTAAATTTTCCGGAATTCGCCGTTAATTGTTGTTGGTTTGTATTTTTTCAGTTGCCTGGTAACCAGTTCTCCTGTAAGCGAAACAATACCAATGTCGTGTCCCGGGCTGGCTTCAACTGCTACCAAATCGCCCGGTTGCAGCTTTAATTGATTCACATTCCGGTAAAAATCTTTTCTGGTATTTTTAAAACGTATTTCAACAATATCGAAATTGTCATCAACTTCCGAAATATCTTTCATCCAATCAGTAGCATGCAATTTGTCGCAACTGCAATACGTACACGCACATACTCCCCTTTCTATTGTGTCCACATTCTCCATAAACTGCATTTCAGTATAATGCGAAAATTTGAAATTACATTAAATTTTTCGCATTGCAATGGACAAAAATAATGATAAATAGCAATTTGGTATGGAAAGCAGGTATTAAAATGATGTTTTATCGCTTTATCAATCTCACCATCCTTAGGGCAGTGTCCAGAAAAATTATCCGTGGATTTCCATTCATTGAGATATGTTTTATTCCCAGTTCAAATTCTTTGGCAAACGGAATGATATTTCTTTCGTTTATAAAAGGTGCAAATTTAGTCCCCCACTCTTTTTCTTCCTGGTTCATATAAACCATTTTAGAACGGTTCATGTTCATTACAAAATATTCACGAATCAGACGCAGGGCAAAGGCGAAAAATGCTTTCTGGCGGTCGCGTCCCAAGGTGGCCATTTCTTCGGCCCACCGGGTGAGTTCATAAACCTCACGCATGTAGGCGAACCGCATCATTTCCTGGAATTTGGTGAAGAAGTAGGCAGTGCTTTCATCCGGATTGAGGTATTCCATGGCTGTGATGTAATTTCCATTTGATAGGCGAACCACATCTTCAATTTGGTTTTCCGGTACCTCATTTTTGTTTTGAAGGGCTTTGTGCATCGAATCCTTATCGATAAAAGGTACTTTTATCAGTTGTGTTCGCGAACGGATGGTGGAAATTACAGCTTCTTCGTCTTCTGTAATTAAAAGAAAAAGCGTTTTACTGGGAGGTTCCTCAATCAGTTTTAGCAGTTTGTTTGAACAGGCCTGATGCATTTTTTCAGGCAACCAGATAATCATGACTTTGTATTCGGCTTCAAACGATTTCAGGTTCAGCTTTCGCATAATGGAATCGCTTTCCCGCTCGTAGATTAATCCCTGTGCGTTTTCGTTCTCTATAAATCCAAGCCATTGGCTAAGCGTGAAATAAGGTGTTTCGTGAATCATCTCCCGCCATTTTGGAAGGAAATCATCAGAAACCGGTTTTTTAATTGTTTTGGTGGGAAACACCGGAAAAACAAAATGTAAATCGGGGTGAGCCAGCTTTTGGTATTTCCGGCACGCCGGACATTCGCCACACGAATCATTTTCGTTGCGGTTCCTGCACGAAACATATTGGGAAAAAGCAAGGGCCAAAGCCAGTTTCCCGGTTCCTTCCGGGCCGGTAAACATTAGCGCATGACTTATCCGTTGCTCTTTCACCGAACGGATGAGGCGCTCTTTAATCTTTTCCTGACCAATGACATCTTTAAAAAACATAGCCCAAAAATAATGGTTTTACCATGGATTCAGCCATGTATTTTCTGCATTTGTGAAACATTTTTTAATTTGATGTTTTCGGATTCATTCTTCTGTTTGCCCGCCAATATATTTTTTATCTTTGGTAAAAATTTCATGAATCCATTAAAAACGAATAAAATGCAAACAATTCACAACTACAATTTTTCAGGAAAAAAGGCGCTTATCCGCGTGGATTTTAACGTGCCGTTAAACGAAAATTTTGAAATTACCGACGATACCCGCATGCAGGCGGCACTTCCAACCATTAAAAAAGTGATAGAGGAAGGCGGTTCGCCAGTTATTATGTCGCACTTTGGCCGCCCGAAAAGCGGACCGGAAGATAAATTTTCAATGCGTCATTTAGTGGGACATTTGAGCAAGTTGTTGGGTGTTGAAGTAAAACTGGCGCCCGACTGCATTGGCGAAGAAGTAAAAAATATAGCTGCTGCGCTAAAGCCCGGTGAAGTTTTAATGCTCGAAAACCT
>JAZBNQ010000524.1:0-2352 GCA_036350775.1 Mariniphaga sp. | reverse complement strand
GTGTAAATATAGGTTCGTTTAATCAGTTTCATTGTTTGTTGTGTTTTCAAGTTTATAGCCCACTCCGTAAACTGCCTTAATAAGATCATGAATACCGGCTGATGTTATTTTTTTTCTCAGGTTTTTGATGTGTGAATAAATAAAATCGAATGAATCGGCCAAATCCATATTGTCGCCCCAAATATGTTCGGCAATACTTTCGCGGGTTAGCACCCGGTTTGGGTTCGAAAAGAAAAACAGCAAAATGTCGTATTCGCTTTTGGTGAGTTCAATTGGATGATTTCCTGCAAACACTTTTCGGCTGGCCGTATTTATTGAAATTTCTCCAAAAGTAATGGTATCCGTTCCCGAAAAATTTCGCCGCCTGAGCAGGGCTTTTACCCGGGCCACCAGCTCAGCCATATCGAAAGGTTTGGTCAGGTAGTCGTCGGCACCCAGCTCAAGTCCTTCAATTTTATTATCCAGCGAATTTCGCGCAGAAATAACAATAATTCCTGTTGAAGGGTTTTGGTTTTTTGCTTCGCGAATCAGATTTAGCCCTGAACCGTCGGGTAAATTAATATCGACAATTAAAACATCGTAGCGGTAAAGAAATATTTTTTCGTGCGCAGTGGCAAACCCTGCTGCTGTTTCGCATCGAAATTTCTCCGACTTCAGGGTTTCGGTAATTGCTTCCAAAAGTTTCAGGTTATCTTCAACAATCAACAGCTTCATGGCAGAATTTTTTTCAATGTTAACAAGAAATTCTGGAAAAATTCTGGAGAATCAGTTACATTTGAAAAAATGAATATCAAAAAAATGAAAGATTTAAAACGTTATTACACCCTGCCTGCCGAACCAAAAGATATTTACAACGCGCTGACCAACAAAAACATGCTGGAGATTTGGACCGGGGAAGATGCCGTGATGGAACCGGAAACAAATACCGAATTTTCGCTTTGGGGAGGAAGTATTTCGGGCGTAAACCTGGAGTTTGAGGAAAACCGAAAACTGGTGCAGCAATGGTTTTTTGGTGAACAGGATGAATCTTCCATTGTAACCATTATTTTGCATCCCGATAAAAATGGAACCAGCGTGGAGCTTCGCCACACTAACATTCCCGATGAGGCTTTTGAAAATATTTCCGATGGTTGGAACGAAGACTATTTTGGTGCGTTGAGAGAATTGTTTATCTGAAAAAAAGAGTAATGAAAATATTCAGACATGACCACGAACTTCCTCCTGCCATTGAAAAATGGGGCTGGAAATTCCATCATATTGGGATACCAACTTCAGATAAAATGCCGGGGGAAAGATACTTACCACATCTGAAATTTTATACTTCAGGATTTGATAATAGCCCGTTTGGTATTGAATGGATGCGGTTTGAAGACGACTGTCCGTTGCACGAATTGATTAAAACAGTTCCGCATGTAGCATTTAAAGTGCAAAATCTTGATGAAGAACTCGATCGGAATAATTTCAAAATACTTTCTTACCCGAACTCACCAGGCAGCGGAGTTCGCGTTGCCATGATTGAACACAGCGGTGCGCCTGTAGAGTTGATGGAATTTTTATGAAAGTTTTAAACTTTACTTTCTCTTATTAAATTTTTAAAAATTCTATTTTTCAAACATTTGATTTTATTCTGCGTTAAAAATGTAAACCTTTTGTATGATGAGGCTTTTTATTTTCTTCATTTTGGCAATATTCTTTTTTTCAGGCTGCAATCAGCAGTCAGACAGAAAAAAAAGTACTTCAGGCAAATCTGAACTGACTGACAATAAAACCCTTCAGAAAATAAAAGAAGAGGGAAAATTAACTGCACTTACAACATACAGCGGAACAAGCTATTTTTTATACCGCGGTCAGCCCATGGGTTTTGAATATGAACTGCTTCAACGGTTTGCCGATCATTTGGGAGTGGAACTTGAAATTGTAGTTTCCCAAAACATTGACAATTTACTTGATGACCTCAATGGAGACAGCATCGACCTGGTGGCACACGGAATTACCATTACTTCAGACCGCAAAGAAACAGTTAATTTTACGGATTACCTGTACTTAACCCACCAGGTGCTGGTGCAGCGAAAGCCTAAAAACTGGCGAAGAATGAGCTGGAGCGCTGTTGAAAAAGAGCTGATTCATGATGCCATTGAGCTGATTGGCGATACTGTTTCGGTTCGGAAAAACTCCTCTTATTTTCAACGGCTTCAAAATTTATCGAAAGAAATTGGCGGTGAAATTTATATCGACACCCTTCCCGGGTACCTTTCTACCGACCGTATTATAAAAATGGTGGTTGACGGGGAGATTAAATATACTGTGGCCGACAATAACATTGCCAGCATCAATGCATCGTATTACCACAGC
>JAZBNQ010000523.1:0-2256 GCA_036350775.1 Mariniphaga sp. | reverse complement strand
GTCTGTTGTGAATATGCCACATTCCGTAATGTCTTTAATGTCGTCTCCATCCATTTCAAAAAGAAGGTCCATGTAATTCATTAAACGTTTACCCACAAAACGGTAACCTTTTGTCCCGCAGTTGGGGCAGTTGCTGCCAGAGCACTTCCCTTCGTAAAGCATCAACTCCGTATTACCAGCATTCTTAAATTGTCTAAAAACTTTTTCCAATGCATCCAGAAAAATTGCTTTGGTGGTTTCATTATACGAATATTCATCTTTTAAATGAAGGCTAAGGCTGGCAATGTCCATTGAGGTGAAATAGTGGAGAATGGATTTAAGATAAGCGTTGGATGGCATAATTTAAATTTGATTAAAAAATGAGTAAATCAATTATAATTGTAATTCACCAGTGGTGCGATAATTTTTAATAATTCATTAAAATACAAGTATATATAATCTTTCTTTGATTTTGAGATTTGAATTGACTTAAGGTTCAATTTTGCACTTAAAAAATGGAAAACATGAATTCAGGTAAATATGTATTCCGTCAGATGTTGGACTTTGTGAACCAATACGAATTTGATAAATGTGTAAAACGCTATTCTGGCAATTACCGGGTACGTAATTTTAAATGCTGGAACCAGTTTGTACAATAGTTGTTCGGGCAAATAACTTCGTTGGACTCGCTACGTTCAATCTGTAATTGTTTGCAAGCACACGAAGCACAGTTGTATCATCTGGGCATAAAACAAAGCGTTGATCATACTATTTGGGTAATAAATTACATTCGTATTCAAATTTTAAAGATATGTTGACAAAAAATACCGTATTGCAATCAATTGACAATCTTTCTGATTCGTTTACAATTGATGAGCTAATTGAGCAAAATAATTGATGGATTTCAGATTGATATTTTAAGAGTTTATCATTCAGGTAGAATGTTAACGTCAAGCTAAAAAAAGGCAAAAACCCGACACAACATTAAAAATCATTATCTTTGTTTTATGAGCAAAAAAGATCAGATATTACAAATGATAAAAAAGGTCGTTGACAAAAACGCACCTGATTCAGAAGTTTATTTGTTTGGTTCCCGGGCACGCGGTAATGCCAGGAAACTTTCTGATTGGGACTTATTGATTTTGCTTAATACTCCAAACGTTTCATTTGATTTCGAGACAAAATTTATGGATGAATTCTATGAATTAGAATTAAGAACAGGAGAGATTTTCTCACCTCTTTTTTATTCAAAAAATGACTGGAACTCAAATTACACAATTACTCCATTTTATGAAAATATTCAAAAAGAAGGGATTAGACTAAAATGACTGGATCCAAAAACGATTTGATTAAATATAGAATTGCCAGAGCAAAAGACACTTATGATGATGCTTTAATTCTTTCTGAGAGAGAAAAATGGAATTCAACAATTAACAGATTGTATTATGCCTCGTATTATGCTGTAATGGCCCTACTTCTTGACTCTGATTTAAAACCAACAACTCATAACGGAGCAAAATCAAATTTCTCAGAGTATTTTATCAAAACTGGCAAGATTGACTCAAAATACGGTAAAATGTATTCTCAATTATTCACATGGAGACAAAAAGGAGATTATGATGATTTATACGATTTCGATAAAGACAAAGTAATGCCTTATTTTGAGCCTGTTAATGATTTTATTTTATTGATTGAGAACACGATAAAAATATAAAAGTTAGGCGTTAACAAATCGCAAAGCGAGATCTGCGAGTTAATCCGAACTAAATTTAAAATATCGGACTTTCCGGATAATTCTCTAACACCAATTACAAATCAGAAAAATCCGACAACATCTTACAGGAACTTACAAAGTTTAACAAAGCAATTTAATATCCGGTAAATTAGGCTATATTCAACACATTTTTTGAACCAAATAGCATCAATAATGTTTGTTATCCTAAACATTCATTTACCGGGAAAATTTAAAGCAGAACAATTACAAATACAGGAAATAAAAAATTATGAAGCACTTAAAATTTCAACCAAAAATAAAATTCTCCTTTGTTTTAATTTCAACATTTACCCTGCTATTTTTTATTTCCTGCAGTCCGGCCAGACAAGATTCCGGACAAAACCAGCAAACGCCCGTTCTGCCAACAACTCCGGAACAACCTGTGCCGCCAATTACAGAACCGGCTCAACCCGTTGAGACTGAAACAACAGCCCAGCCTTCACCGGAACAAAACAATGCAGAAGTCATGCTGAATCCTCCACATGGTGAGCCTTTTCACCGGT
>JAZBNQ010000522.1:0-13278 GCA_036350775.1 Mariniphaga sp. | reverse complement strand
TTTCGGAGTGCTGATTTTAAACCACTTGCCTTCTTTCAAAACCGATTCTGTTTTCCATTCACGGGAAATAATTTGCGTCGATTTTAATTGCTGAGGTATTTGTTTTAAAGCAAATTGTTTCAGTTTAAAAACTTTTTCTCCTTTGCGAATTAAGGTTGGTATTTGAACTTCAATTTTGTGTGTTTTACCTGCCTTTAACCTGGTTTGATTTATTTCAGGTTCTTCCGGGATTTCATGAAAAAAAGGAGTCAGTTGGTGTGAATCAATTTCTTCAAATTGCGGATTTTCCAAAATGAAATGAAAATTTTGTTGCGGGTTTTTAACCGGGAAAGACTTAAAATAAACAGGCACTTGTGAGCCGGCAAAAACATATCCTGCATTGTCAAATGTCTGGCCAAGCTTATTTTCCGGACTATTCGAGATTTGCCAGTTTAAGGAAATTATCTCCCTCCGGATATCGGTGGGAGTAAAGCCCGCAAATAAAATCAGCAACAGGATGATATATTTATTCATTATACTTCAACATATTCATTAGTTTAAAACGCCTTCTGAAAATAATTATTGCAGTTGCAACCATTTACAATAAAACAATTATTTTTGTCTAATATCAGGCAAATATAACCACAAGGTTTATAAAACATGAAAAATTATAAAATGCAAAACAATAAGTATTCAACAAATCAGTTATATTTGTGACAATCAGAAAAAAAATGAAAAACACTAATTTAATGAAGCTAAGGACGTTATTGTTACTGTTTTTGGCCACCTTAATGTCAGGATGCGGACTTTTCGGAGGTGGCGGAAGAGGTGAATCTTCACGTACTACCGGATGGGAATATAATGCAGAAGAAACCGGAAATATTCCCTACATCGCTGGTTATGAACAAGAACCCGGACCTGGCCTTGTTTTTATTCAGGGTGGTACCTTTACCATGGGCCGTGTTGAAGAAGATGTATTGTACAGATGGGATAACCACCCGCGCAGGGTTACTGTTGCCTCGTTTTATATGGACGAAACTGAAGTTTCAAACCAGGACTATCGTGAGTATATTCATTGGTTGGGAAGAGTTTACCCCGGCGACAGGGAAAAATTAAATGCAGCACTGCCTGATACTACCTTGTGGAGAAGTGAACTGGCATACAACGAACCCTATGTGAACAATTATTTCAGGCATCCGGCTTATACCGATTATCCAGTTGTTGGTGTTACGTGGGAACAAGCTGAAGCGTATTGTGATTGGAGAACTGACAGGGTAAATGAACAGATACTGGTTTCCAGAGGAATTTTACAACACGATAATTCCCAATCTGGTGAAAATGTTTTTACCACCGATACTTATCTGACCGGTTTATATGATGGAACTGCAGGAGAAGATCCTCAGGAAAACCCTGACGGTACTTCACGTAGAGTCAGCTGGGAAGACGGTTTGATGCTTCCGGATTACCGCTTGCCAACCGAAGCAGAATGGGAATATGCAGCTTATGGATTAATTGGCAATACTGACGGAGAACTTCTTACCGATCGTAGAATTTATCCATGGAACGGGGCTTACCTCAGAGAAGATAGCAGGAAAGAAAAAGGCCGGCTGAAAGCCAACTTTGTAAGAGGTCGAGGCGACATGATGGGGATGGCAGGCGCTTTAAACGATAACGCCGACGTTACCGCTCCGGTATTTTCTTACGATCCTAACGATTATGGGTTATATTGTATGGCAGGTAATGTAAATGAATGGGTGGCAGATGTTTATCGTCCGCTATCATTCCTCGATGTGGATGAATTTCAGCCTTTCAGGGGTAATGTGGTAACTGAATACCGCCGCGGACCTGACGGAGAATATGTTCGGGATCAATACGGACAACTGGTTCAGGATACTATTGCCGATTACAGGAATTACCTCGATGGAAGTGCAAATTCACAATTGGTGGAAACCGGAGACTGGAATGAAGTAGAAGGACGATCTACTGAAGATATGTACATTCAGGATGACAGGCCAGGTTATTTTTCTTCATTAATTACTGATGAAGTAAGGGTTTACAAGGGAGGTTCGTGGAAGGACCGGCCATACTGGCTTGTTCCCGGAACAAGGAGGTATCTTGAACAAACCAGGGCCCAAAACGATTTGGGTTTCCGCTGTGCCATGACACGCGTTGGAAGTCCGGAAGGATTTTAATATGTTTTGAATGTTAAACTGAACCTCATTTGCCTAAGGTAAATGAGGTTTTTTCATTTTTGTTTATGACTGTTGAACAAACTTATAAACTCTACAAGGCTCATCCGAAAGTGATAACAGACAGCCGGAAGATTGAAAAAGGATGCCTGTTTTTTGCATTAAAAGGAGAAAAATTTAACGGCAACCAATTTGCCGCGGAAGCACTTAAAAAGGGAGCTGCTTATGCCTTTATTGATGAAAATGAATTTAACACTTCGGGGAATACCATTTTAGTTGAAAATGTTCTGCAAACTTTGCAGGAATTAGCGCTTTATCACCGGAAGCAACTGGGAATTCCCATTCTAGGAATTACCGGTTCAAACGGAAAAACCACCACCAAAGAGCTTATTTCTGCCGTTTTAAGTGAAAAATATCAGGTGACATTTACACAGGGAAATCTGAATAATCATATCGGAGTTCCGTTAACACTCCTTTCGATGAATAAAAATACTGAGATTGGAGTTGTGGAGATGGGTGCAAATCATCCGTTTGAAATAGGAGCGCTTTGTGCCATTGCCGATCCTGATTTTGGTATTATTACAAATATTGGCCGCGCTCACCTCGAAGGATTTGGTTCATTTGAAACCATAAAAAAAACAAAAGCAGAATTATACGGTCATGTAAAGAGAAAAGGGGGTACAATTTTTTACAACAGTGATAATTCCATTTTGCAGGAATTGGTTGGAGATTACACCCAAACTGTAAGTTTTGGAAAATCAGATGCCAATTTTACCGGCGAACCGGTTTCTTCACCACCTTACGTTCACGTCAAAGTGAATTTTCCCAGCGGAGCACTTTATTTGAATTCGAAATTAACCGGGGGATACAATTTTGAAAATATAATGGCAGCAGCTTGTATCGGGAACTACTTTAAGGTTGATCCGTTAAAAATAAAAGCATCTGTAAGAAACTACCAGCCTCAAAATAATCGTTCACAACTCATTAAAAAAAACGAGCTTCAAATCATAATGGATGCATACAATGCCAATCCTACCAGTATGCAGGCATCCATCGAAAGTTTTGTTACAACATTTTCATCCCCCAGATTCCTTATATTGGGCGATATGCTCGAGTTAGGTGAACAATCACTGAAAGAACATTTCTCAATCCTGGAACAAACAAAAAAACACCCCTTTGAAGCGGTGTTTCTTGTTGGGCCGGTTTTTAAGAATGCAGCCCAAAATTTTTCGTATTTTACTTTTTCAGATGTTTCCGCATTATGCAACCATCTGGCTCAGAAACCTATAAAAAGCGG
This sequence comes from Mariniphaga sp., assembly GCA_036350775.1. Classification (GTDB taxonomy): domain Bacteria; phylum Bacteroidota; class Bacteroidia; order Bacteroidales; family Prolixibacteraceae; genus Mariniphaga. The sequence goes on along the minus strand of JAZBNQ010000522.1, from coordinate 9,813 downwards.
TTCTGTACTTATTAAAGGTTCGCGCGGAATTCAACTCGAAAAAGTAGTTGATATGCTTTAGTTAACCAAAGGTTTTTCTACTTTCAGCACATCGGAAATGGCTTGTTCAAAAGTGGCTTTCGGAAGTGCTCCCATTGCCATTTGTGGTTGTCCGTCAACCGGCACAAAAAGTAAGGAAGGGATGCTTTGAATTCCAAACATACCAGCCAGTTCCTGTTCCTGTTCGGTATCAACCTTATAAATTACAAGATTATCTCCATATTCTTTCTGCAGTTCTTCCAAAACGGGGGCAACCATTTTACATGGGCCACACCAGTCGGCGTAAAAGTCTATCATACAAGGTACTGAGCCTTCGTATTTCCAATCTTTGTTTACTTCAAAGTTAAATACTTTTTCTTTGAATGTCTCTTTTGTTAAGTGTTCCAACATATTTATAAAATTTAAAAATTTACATATCTAAATTTGTCGATATCTAAAATACAAAGATAATACCATTTTATATGATTGAAAAATAGAACTGATTTTAACTCAAATAATTGTAATTTTGTCACGATTTTTTCCTGTGCTGTCAGGAAATTTTTTTTTTGAATCCTTTTTGTCAGAAAATGAAGCAAAAACTGAAACATAAAATATTTGGAATTATATCGGAAGTTGCAGACGAAATAAACCAGGAGACATTTGTAATTGGTGGTTTCGTGCGGGATTTATTACTGAACCGGCCTTCCAAAGACATAGATATAGTAACCCTCGGCAGTGGTATTGATCTGGCTGAACATGTGGCACGGAAACTCAAGCCCCGGCCCCAAGTTGCTGTTTTTAAGAATTTTGGCACCGCTCAACTCAAATGCTGCAATTATGAAGTGGAATTTGTTGGCGCCCGCAAAGAATCGTACCGGAGTGAATCACGAAAACCAGTTGTGGAAAACGGTACGCTTGAAGATGATCAAAACCGCCGTGATTTTACCATTAATGCATTGGCTCTGAGTTTAAATAAGGCAAATTTTGGGGAACTTTCAGACCCGTTTAACGGATTGAACGATTTGGAGCATAAAATTATCCGGACACCGCTGGATCCAAATATTACATTTTCTGATGATCCTTTGCGCATGATGCGAGCCATCAGGTTTTCCAGCCAATTGCATTTTGAGATTGAAGCAACTACTTTGCAAGCCATTGCAGCTAACAGGGAGCGGATAAAAATCGTTTCAGCAGAACGAATAGCTGATGAAATGAATAAAATTATGATGACCGAAAAACCATCAGTTGGGTTTAAGTTATTGGAAGAAACAGGATTGTTGCAAATTATTTTTCCTGAATTACAACAAATGAAGGGTGTTGAAATTGTAAAAGGAACCGGACATAAAGACAACTTTTATCATACGCTTGAAGTGCTTGACAGAATAGTTCCACACACCAACAACCTGTGGTTGCGCTGGGCTGCATTATTACATGATATTGCCAAACCAGCTACAAAAAGATTTATAGAAGGCCAGGGCTGGACATTTCATGCACACAACTATGTTGGTGTAAAGATGATTCCGAAAATTTTCCGAAGGTTGAAACTTCCGCTTAACGAAAAGATGAAATACGTTCAGAAAATAGTAAAGTTACATATGAGACCAATCATACTTTCTGAAGATGAAGTAACCGACTCTGCTGTTCGGCGATTGTTGTTTGAGGCAGGCGATGATATTGACGACCTGATGACTTTGTGTGAGGCCGATATTACTTCCAAAAATAAGGAAAAGGTTAAACGTTACATGAAAAATTTTAAAGTTGTTCGTCAAAAGCTCAAAGAAATTGAAGAAAAGGATGCAGTAAGGAATTTCCAACCTCCAATTTCAGGCGAGATGATTATGGAAAAATTTGGGTTGGCACCTAGTCGCGAAGTTGGGCTAATTAAAGACGCGATAAAAGATGCCATCCTCGACGGGGAAATCAGGAATAATTTTGAAGAAGCCTATACGTTTATGCTAAAAAAAGCTGATGAATTGGGTTTAAAATCAGTAAACTAAGGATTTAATTGTAGCTTTAGCAAAACTGGCAAATGGTCGCTGAATCCTCCGTTATAATGAAATCCTGTGTATGTTCTGTTTGTTTTTATTCCACCAAATCGTTCATCATTTTCCAGAAGAAACGGCAGTTGAACAATTTTTACACACTCAGTTCTGGTGAAAATTTTGTTTTCAGGATTCATCAAATTTCCCGAAACCATTATTTGGTCAAATACCGACCACTGCGACTGATATTTTAAAGTTCCCAGGTCCTGATTCATCCATGAAAATGAAAGATTATATATCTGATTTTCTTCCACTTTCAGTCTGTTTCCTGAAAAATTTAAGGCACCTAAATGTAACGAAATACTTTCATCAGATGGCTGATCGTTAAAATCGCCAACAATTACAATGTTGGGGTCATTGTATTTTTTTTGCAGCATTTTAATTTCAGTTCGTAAAATATTTGCTGCCCGATTTCGAAGCGATTGACTTTCCAATAATCCGGAATAGCGTGAAGGCCAGTGATTGGCGAAAATATGCAGGGTGTCCGTGTTTTTAATAATTCCTGCAACGTACAGTATTTCTCTCGAATTCAGCACTGAATCGTTTTCTAAACGGATTGGAATGTATTTATATTCAAGCGGATAGAATTCATCCTCGTTATATAGCAGTGCAACGTCAATTCCGCGTAAATCAGGCGATTCTTTGTGGATAATTCTATATGGAATAGATTTTAAAGGTGTTTCACTAATTAATTTTTCCAGTACAAAACGGTTTTCAATTTCGCAAAGAGCGACAATTTCAGGTGGATTCCAGCCTGATGAGCTTAAAATAACTTTCGAAATATTTTGGATTTTTCGGTTAAATCGTTTGTACGTCCAACGTCGATCTCCGTTTGGGGTGAATTCATCGTCGTTTGTTTCGGGATTATTTTTTAAATCGAAAAGATTTTCAACATTGTAAAAGAGCATAGTTGTTTCGTTCGAATTGTGTTGCGGAAAAGTTTTGCCGGAGATAAGAATGGACAAACAAAAAAGTAGCGCCTTAGTTTTCATTCTTTTTTTCAATTCGCTCATAAGCGCCAAGGTCGGGGCCATCATCAGAGAACCGGTCTTTATTCATAATATCCGTGGGAAATAATTTGGCAATGTCAGGATTTCCGATGTCTTTTGCTGCCGAGAGGGTATCAAGTGCATAATTGTAATCATCATACGGATCGATAAACAGCGGATTAAATTCTTCGCCTTTCCAAATATTTTTGTAATGGTCTTTATTTGTTGTGTTAAATGTGTCTGGCACCTGCATAATACAATGGTCGAAGAAATAATTGAAGGCTTTCTCTTCATTTTTGCCCAGTTCAATTTCCATTTGGTTATTCCCGTAAATAATGCTGTTGCCGAAAAACGCCTTTTCCAAATCACCTGTGTATGTAACTTTTGAACCGTCTGCCGATTCAATGACCAGTGCATTTGAAAGCACCAGCGATGCCGTTTTTCTCACTCGTGATGTGTATCCACCCCAATAGTTGGCGATGGTAGTGTGATAAAATTCGTACTCTCCGCCAACCAGCAATGCCGCGGCATAAAATCCACAATTTGCGATTACATTATTATACCCCGAAATTTTTGATTTCATGGCAAAAAGCCCGGCATAAGCCATGTTTTCAATTTTTGAATTAGAAAGCTCAAGGGTAGCATAGCCTTCATCTTCAATTGTGCCTACCTGCAATCCAATATTCGCATTTTTTATATTGGTGAAATTGAATACATTATCGTGGCTTCCCGAAAACAGAATAATTCCATTCCATTGGTCCGGAATATTCTCATAGGTATCTTCGAGCCTGTCGGCAGTAAAAAAAATCTGGTTTTGAAAGTTCCCATCGGCAATAACCGTTCCCCTTATATAAAGTCCGGCGTCTTTGTGAAAATATATACGGGTGCCAGGCTCAATGGTTAAAGTTGAAGTGCTGTCCACATAAGCATAATCGTAAACCAGGTATGGCTTTTCGGCAGTCCAGGTTGTTGTGCCTACGCTTTCGCTTTTGATCAGTTTAAAATCCTGCCCGTAGGCAATCAGTTTTATGTTTTGCCGGTTGGCATTGGTCGTAAACTCTATTGAATCCTGAACAACCATGGGCAAGTTTTGTCCATTCGGATCAATGGTTACTTCCACAAAAATAAAAATACTGTCGCGGGCCGGTACTTCAACTTCATAAACTTCATTGGAAGATTCTCCGTTTACATTCAGCCTGAAATTGGAGAAGTCGCCTCCTGCTACCCGGATACGGGAGATGAGTATGTTTTCGTCGTAAGGATTGTATATTCTCAGATTTTGAGTTGTTGAACCAATTGTTGTAAAAATGGTATCGAACATGACCGTATCAACAGAAAATCGCAATTGTGCATCGGGTGAACTCAAATATCCCTCATCTTCGCATGAAAACAGCGAAAAAACCACTAAGGCCACAAGTGATATTTGAAGCAGATACCTTATCAATTTCCCAATTTTTAATGCTACAACGGTATTTTTGTATTCTTATTCTGCAAAGATAGCATTTCAATTTACAAAATTTAACATTTATTTGCAACTATTTGATTTTTGCACCATTTTTTTTGAAACAATCCACAATCCCAAAAGGGTTATTAGCCCATTCAGTATTAAAATTTCAAAACCGAATTTGTATCCGTAAAAAAGTACTTCCGAATAAGCTGAAATAAAATAGCACAAAACCGGTGATATTATAGCAACAACCGGAACCCATTTGTCTTTGACATTCCTTTTGGTGTACATTCCAAACACAAATAAACCCAAAATAGGACCATAGGTATAACCGGCTACCGTAAATACTGCAACAACTACACTTTCGTTGCTAATAGCACGAAATATTAAAATTACCGCAGCAAGTAAAACAGAAAAAAGGAGGTGTGCCCGTTTTTTAATACGTTTTCTATGTTCTTCTTCATATGTGTCAATTTTGAGGAAATCAACACTGAAAGCAGTTGTCAGCGCTGTAAGTGCCGAGTCGGCACTGGAATATGCAGCGGCCGTAATACCTAAAAGGAATGCAATGCCAACTGTTAAACTTAAATGGTTAAGCGCAATTAAAGGGTATAAATCATCAGTATTTTCAGGAATTTGAATTCCGGTTTCACTGGCAAAAACATAGAGTAAAACTCCCAGGCAAAGGAAAAGAAAAACAGCTGCTAAAAAAGATAAGCTGAAAACTACCATATTTTTTTGTGCCTCTTTTTTGTTTTTGCAGGTGAGGTTTTTTTGCATCATGTCCTGATCCATTCCCACCATAACAATGGTAATAAACATTCCGGCAAAAAACTGTTTGAAAAAATTATTGCCACTGCGCCAGTCCCAAAAGAAAATCTTTGATGAGGGTTCAGCAGAAATGCGTTCAACAAGTGTGAATAAATCGAAATTCAGTGATCGGCTGATTGAAATGATGGTGAAAATTACGGCACTCACCAAAAACAGGGTTTGCAGTGTATCGGTCCAAACGATGGTTTTTATTCCGCCCTTAAACGTGTACACCCAGATTAAGGCAATGGTAACCACAACAGTTATTGAAAAGGGAATATTGAATGCATCAAAAAATGCAATTTGCAAAACCGTGGCAACCAGATACAAACGGAATGCAGCGCCAATGAGTTTTGATATCAGGAAAAAGAATGATCCGGTTTTGTAGGAAGAATTTCCGAAACGCTGGTCGAGAAATGAATAGATGGAAACCAGGTTGAGCCGATAGTAAAGCGGGAGCAGTATTCCTGCCACAAGCCAGTATCCCACAATATTTCCGAAAACAAATTGCAAATATGAAAAAGCTGTGCTGCCCACTTCTCCTGGCACCGAAATAAATGTTACGCCAGAAAGCGTTGCCCCAACCATGCCAAACGCAACAAGGAACCAGGGCGATTTCCGGTTTGCGGTAAAAAAGGCCTGCGTATCAGCATTTCGCGAGGTAAGCCAGGATATTCCGACCAAAATCAAAAAATAACCTAAAACAAGACTAAGAACAAGGTAGGGATTCATAACTATTCAAAATCGGGATAGAGTAAATATTTTTTTCTCATGCGTTTATATTCTTTCAGTTCGGGCTGCCAGCTTTGTACAATTTCAGCTTCTGAAAGCCCTTGCCTGATTTGTTGAATGAGTTTATCAGTCCCGGCAAGCAGGTTTAGCCAGCGCTCGCGGGTAAGAAATTCTTCTTCGTTTTCATACTGATGGTAAAAATCCAAAAAGTATTTCAGCGTAAATTGAGGCACTTCTTCAAGTTGTCTTAAATCAACACCATAACAAACTTTTCCCTCGTTGAGCGGATTTACAGCAGCATTGGGAATACTTCGCGGAGTAAAGCTGAAATCACCCAGTTCTGGTTTGGGCCCGCCAATAACCTGGAAAGGAAAATCGGTTCCGCGGCCAATACTTACGCTGGTGGCTTCAAAAAAACAAAGGGAAGGGTAGAGCCGGACTGCCAAATTGTTGGGAAGGTTGGGCGATGGCGGAACAGGCAGTGACCAGGCCATTTTATGAGAATAACCGGACACCGGAATAACAGTAAGTTCACATTCATTTTCTGTTTCGAGCCACTTTTCACCATTTATCATTTTTGCCAGTTCGCCAACAGTACATCCGTGAACAAGGGCGATGGGGTGCATTCCCACAAATGACTCAAATTCAGGTTTTAGAATGGGGCCGGCCACGTAATCTCCGTTTGGATTGGGCCGGTCGAAAACTAAGAGAGGTTTGTCGTTTTCGGCACAGGCTTCCATTACCAGGTGAAGTGTGGAAATGTAGGTATAAAACCGGCATCCCACATCCTGAATGTCGAAAATAAGTATATCGAGGTTGGTTAAATGTTCCGGCAAAGGTTTTCGGGTTTCACCATAAAGCGAAACTACCGGAATCCCGGTTTTGCTATCCACTCCGTCTTCAATTAATTCACCCGCCGACGCATCGCCCCGAAATCCGTGTTCCGGCGCAAATATTTTTACCACTTCAATATTTTGTTCCCGTAAAAAATCGATAAGATGAACTTCTTCTACAAGCGAAGTATGGTTTACAACTAACCCAACTTTTTTATTTTGAATGAGATGGATGTATTCTTCAGGCTGTTCGGCACCTGTTTTCAAAATCGTTGTTTTTTGCGCATTGCAGGAAAAAGAAACCAGAATTACCACAAGGAAACCAGTCATTTTTAGCATAGCTTAATTTTTTGAATGCTAAAATACCATTTGATAAATCGAAAACCTAAAAAATTAATGTGTATTTCCAAACGGTACTGTAAAACCGAGCCAGGGAATCGCTATTAAACCTGCATCGGCTCCAACTGGCATAAACAGCCCGAAATCAACCGCAGCTTTTTTAATAATCCAGCGCGCTCCGGCACTTATTATTCCTCCGCCGCCATCACCTAACCCAATGTAGTAATTTTCTGAAATGAAGTACCACCTTGATGATAACCTGAACATCCCGCAAAAATTGATGAGTGGTGTAGTCGCCCATTCACCTCCGGCAAAACCATATCCCAGTCCTATACTTACATTGTTGTCTGGTGTACCAAAAGTTGATACTCCGTAAAGAATGCCAAAAGTAGCATCAGATTCTCCCAAAACAGTTCCGGCTAAAGCACCAGCTCCAAGGTTGAATTTATTTTTCTCAAGGGGAAAGGATATTTTTGGGTTGATAAAAACCGGCGTGGGACCTCCTCCAAATAAAAACAGCGGGATAACCGTTGCCCCAATGGAGAAATTGTCCGTAATTCCATAAGCAAACTGATTCCAAAGTACCCAGATGTTTTGGTAATACCCTTCCCCTTTTTTGAGGCCGTAACCATTTGGCGCCCAAAAATAGCGCGTTGCCTGTGGATTTGGAAACCAAATTTCACCGTCTTTAACCTGGTCAGGTAATATTTCTTTTTGAGCAACAATGTCTTTGGTTAAAATAGAGATTTCACCAAGATTTTCGGTTAGCAGAATAACTTTGTCTGCATCCTGACTGACTAGCCTTCCAACATATTCGTTCCCGTCGCGGGTTTCAATTCTGATTAAAGCAGAGTCGGTTTCATTTTGGGCTGATACCTGCTGGAAGGTGGTTGCCAGCATAAAAATGAATAAAAGGAGTATGACCTTTTTCATGGCATAAATTTTAGATTTCACTCAATTAATTATGCTTTGAAAGGTAAGGATAAATTGAATAGGAGGCAATATAAAAAATGGAGGATTAACAATTGGGAATGGGAGGCTAATTGTTTTTCTGACCTGATGCCCGGCTTTTGAATTTTTTACCTCCGGTTTTACCTTTTTTACTACTACTGAATTTTTTTCGGCGAAAATTACCAGATGATTTTCCTGGTTTCCAGGCAGGACCCTGGCCCAAATCTTCAGGCAATGGAAGTTTAATCACTTCCCGTTCAATCAGTTGTTCAATCTGTTGAAATTTCCCCATGTCTTTATCATTCACCAGAGTCAGGGCCACACCAGTTGCATCGGCACGGGCGGTTCGTCCAACCCGGTGAACGTAGTCTTCTGCATCGTGCGGCACATCAAAATTTATGATGAGGTTAATTTCCTTGATATCGATTCCGCGGCTTAGTACATCAGTTGCAACCAAAATCCGCGTTCGGCGTGCTTTAAATCCCTGGAGTACTTTTTCCCTATCGGTTTGCTCCAAATCAGATGAAATGGGTTCAACAGACATTTTGTTTTTTTTCAGCGAACGAGCCAGCTCATTTACTTTTACTTTGGTTGAGCAAAAAATGAGAATGCTGTTGTATTCCGGTTTATCGGCAAGCAAGTGATTAATGAGGTCAATCTTTTGGTTTTCGTAACACAGGTAAGCTGCTTGCAAAACTCCTTCAGCCGGTTTCGACATGGAAATATTTATCTCCTTTGGGTTAACCAGAATTTTTGAGGCCAGTGTTCTGATTTTAGGCGCCATGGTTGCGCTAAACATGAGCGTTTGCCGCTCTTTGGGCAAAAAAGAAATGATTTTCAGAATGTCTTCGTGAAAACCGATGTCGAGCATGCGGTCAGCTTCGTCTAAAATCAGGTACTTTATGGTGTTGAATTTTACGTAGCCCAGGTTTAAGTGGGCAATAAGTTTCCCAGGTGTGGCAATTACAATATCGGCACCCTGCGTGAGTGCCCGTTTTTGTTGTCCCCAGTCGTCACCGTCGCTTCCGCCATAAATGGCAATGGAATGAATTCCCAAACCGTATGCAATTCCCTGCACCTGCTGGTCAATCTGCATGGCCAGTTCGCGGGTGGGGACAAGAACTAATGTTGTTGTTTCGCCGGCAGGATGTTCCAAAATTAAATCGAGGATAGGAATAACAAATGCAGCTGTTTTTCCGGTTCCGGTTTGAGCACATGCAATCAGGTCGTTACCCGAAAGTATTTCAGGAATTGCCTGTTCCTGTATTGGGGTTGTTTTTACAAAACCCATGTATGATATGGCATCGAGAATATCGTCGTGTACACCTAATTCAGAAAACTTCATTCAATTTATTCGTTTTTATATTTTTAATTGTTTGGGAAAACAAATTCATTTCCAGGTGCAAAGTAAACTAAAATTATTGATTTGTCGAACCTTAAAAATAAGTTAGAATTTTTTCGATGAGCTCCATTCCGGCATGTTTTCCCCGGCTTGAAAAAATTACTTCTCCATTTGATTTTGCAAGCTCAAGTTCTATTTCAGAATCGACACTTTCTTTTATAATCCGGTTCATTTCTCCGGTATCCGGCGCTTTTAGATCTCCGCTGTTTTGCTGAATAGCAGTTATCTTCAACCTGTGTTTTTTGTTTTG
>JAZBNQ010000521.1:0-8996 GCA_036350775.1 Mariniphaga sp. | reverse complement strand
AGCAACTCCTCTTCTTCAAGAGGTTGTTTTTGAAGGGTCATGAATTTGCCTTGCAGAAGTTCTTCTTCCTCTGGTTCCTGTTTTTGAATAGTACTTTCTGTCTGGCTGTTGGCAATAGATTGCAATTGCAGTGCTTGATTTGCCTGAGGACTGGTTAACACCATTTTTTGCAGTTGCATTTGTGCTGTAGTTTCCGGCCGGTTATCTGTAAATTGAAATGCAGATTCATTTGCAGTGCTATTCAGGATGGAATGCTTTTTTTGGGCTACATCATTAGAAACCACATGGTTTTTATTACTCTGTGTTTTGTCTGCATGAATATTCATAATCATTAATTTAATGGTTTTTATCATTAAGTTGACAAAATACTACTTTGTCTTATTTGAATCCAAGATACGACAAATCAGTCTTATTTGACTAAAAATTCAAGGAAATTATCATTTGTGAATGCTAAAAAAAACTTAACCCAATAAGGGATATTCAAAATCAAGTATCAAAACACTAAATTCATCAAGGTATTTAATAGCTCTCGCTTATTCAAAAAAATACTTCACATTAATTGTCTTTGATGTAATTATCTGGATAGTAAATGGTTACTTCATGGGAGTAACAGTAAAAAAAATCAGCCTAAGATTTTTTTTACTACTTTTGTTAGAAATCGGCTTGTAGCACTACTCCCGAAAGTTATCGGGAGAGATCCAGGGTTCAATTCCCTGCAAGTCGACAAAACAAAAAATTTTTCAACTAAAGAAAAATCATATCCGAATGAAAAATATCGATTGTTTTATTGCTTTCACAGGAATGAAAGAAACCCGGGAAATGGTGTCGGTTTTAAAGTCAAGCACCCTGGTGAGTAATGTTTTCGTGGTAAGTATGGACGAAACAGAGATTCCCGGAAGTGAAGCACTGGTTGTGAAACACCCTCTTTCTACTGAAACCATGCGGTTATTTGCACAAAAATCTTTGGCAGATTATTGCTTGCTGGCGTTGCGAAGCACACCGCTGGAAATGGGACAATTTGCCATGGAACGTATGGTTTTGGTGGCGGAAAATACCGGAGCCACCATGGTTTATTCCGATTATCGTGAGCTGAAAAACGGACAGGAAACCGCACATCCGGTAATCGATTGCCAAAAGGGTAGCTTGCGCGACGATTTTAATTTTGGCCCGGTGCAGTTTTACCGCACTGATGTTCTAAAAAGTTTTTCAGAGGAAGATTTTCAATTTGCCGGCTACTATGCATTGCGACTGCATGCTTCGCGAATGGGTGACCTCATCCGTATTCCAGAGTTTTTGTTTACCATGGTGGAAACCGATATCCGTAAATCGGGTGAAAAACAGTTCGATTATGTAAGTGCTTCGGCACGTGAAAAACAGATTGAAATGGAAAAGGCCTGTACCAATCATCTAAAAAAAACTGGTGCATTCCTTTCTGCTCCGTTTAAAGAAATTGATTTTTCTGAACTTGATTTTTCGATTGAAGCTTCGGTAATCATTCCGGTGCGCAACCGGTTGAAAACCATTAAGGACGCGGTTGAGTCAGTGCTGATGCAAAAGACTGATTTCTGGTTCAACCTGATTGTTGTGGATAATTATTCTTCCGATGGAACAACAGAAATTCTCCAAAAGTACGCCAGCGAAGGAAAGTTGATTCACCTTATTCCTGAACGAAAGGACCTTGGAATTGGCGGTTGCTGGAACGAAGGAATTTTTCATGAAAAATGCGGGCGGTTTGCCGTACAACTCGACAGCGACGATTTATACGCCAGCGAAAATACATTGCAAACCATTGTGAATAAATTCTATGAAGAAAAATGTGCCATGGTAATTGGCAGTTACCAAATGACCAATTTTGCTCTGGAGGAAATTCCGCCCGGATTAATCGACCATAAGGAATGGACACCGGAAAACGGTCCCAATAATGCTTTGCGGATTAACGGGTTAGGCGCACCACGTGCTTTTTATACACCGGTTTTACGCGACATAAAAGTGCCAAATGTGAGTTATGGCGAAGATTATGCTGTGGGACTAGCCATTTCAAGAACATATAAAATCGGGCGTATTTACGAACCGGTTTACCTGTGCCGCCGCTGGGAGGACAATACCGATGCCTCGCTGGATATTGGAAAGCAAAATGTGCATAATTTTTATAAGGACCGTATTCGAACTATTGAGTTGATGGCCCGAATAAAACAAGCTGGCAAGGATTAACAGTCAAAATATTTTTTCAGACCTTGAAGGTTTCTCCCCGGGGATCGATAGAAGGAAAGACCTTCAAAGTCTGAATTACAAAAAAAACCGGCATGTTAAAGCAAAAAATTATCTCTACTGAAGAACTTTTATTTTATGGGCCAATAGCCACACTGAATGAACAGGCGTTTGCCCTGGTTAAGCAGCAACAGGAGAACTGGGAACTTTCACGAAAAAACTATGCTGAACTTTCCGGGGTTCAAACCCGGGAATTTGATTTTGGACACTTTAAAATTATTGCCCAGCACAATCCGGGTCGAATTCGTTCTTCAGCAGCCAAAGTGGATGCCCAAAGTATTGCCAAACGCCCATGCTTTTTATGTCAGCAAAATCTTCCGAAAGAACAAAAAGCGCTTATTTTTCAGGATAAATTTCTGATTTTGGTCAATCCGTTTCCAGTTTTTCCGGTTCATCTTACCATTTCAAATTTGAAACACACCCCCCAGCGGATTCTTGATTTTTTCACGGATATGCTGGAACTTACACAGAAATTGGATGGGTTTACTGTTTTTTACAACGGGCCGCAATGTGGTGCCTCGGCACCCGACCATTTTCATTTTCAGGCCGGAAACAGAGATTTTTTGCCCATTGAAAATGAATTGGAAGACCTGGAAAAAAAACATTCTGAAATTCTGGTTCAAAAGTCGGGATTAAAAATAATTGCCGTTAAAAATTATCTTCGGAGGTTTGTATGCATTATTTCTGCCGATTCTAACCAAATACGAGATGCTTTTCATCGTGTATGTTCATCACTTCCACCGAAAAATGGAGACGAACCCATGTTAAACATTTTATGTTTTTTTGAAAAGGGAGAATGGAGAGTGATTATTTTTCCGCGTGAAAAACTCAGACCCTCTCATTTTTATGAAACATCTGAAAAACAAGTGGTTGTTAGTCCGGCGGCAGTTGAATTGGGCGGGGTAATGGTATTGCCTCGTCAAAAAGATTTCGAGGCCATTTCGAATCAAATCATATCAGAAATTTATGGTGAAGTAACAATATCTTTTTCCGGATTTGAGCATTTAATAAAAACTGTTTCAAATGCTTACCGGTAATTAAATCTTTTCCCCAATAAATCTCCAAATTGCTGAATTATATTTATGAAATCATTCGGGATTGTTTTTTAATTAAAACTATTTTTGTGCTATTAAATTTTAATGTTTAAATGTTGGGATAATATACAAACCCGGTTGATGAACCAACCCGATGAATCCATGGAAAAGGAAACCGGCCACGAATAGAAGTATTTATTTTAGTGGAAATCATCAATTTTATAAAGAAGGAGACATGAAAGCAGAGGTTAAAAAACCGGAAGGGAATTTGGTTTTGACTACCTATTCAGATATAATAACTGAAACTTTTTCTGCATGGAAGATGAAAATCAATAACCAAAAGGGAAGATGTTGGGAAAATCGGAAGAAGAAATGGGCTCCGGGTATTATATGCCTTTTTCCCGGAAAATGAACGAAAAACTGTTGATAAAAGAAATATGGAAAAACAACCAGAGAAAAAAGAAGCTTTAACCGTAAAAAAAAGAATTGTTTCTTTTGAAGATGATCCATCAAGTATTGAATACCTTAAAAGTGTGGCAAATCTTCTTGGATGCAGTCTTGTAAATTTTGATGAACCCCCGGATGGCATTGAATATTTGCGTCAAAACGGAGCCGATTTGGTTTTAATGGATGTCCGGATGCCGGTAATGAACGGGTTTGAAGCAACCCGGATTATTAAATCTGAATTTCCTAAGTTACCCGTTATCATCCAAACTGCTTACGCCATGAAAAGCGATATGGAAAAAGCATTTCAGGCAGGGTGCGATCAATATTTGGCTAAACCCGTTTTGTTTAAAGACCTGAAAGAGAAAATTGAGCAGTTTACGACCCGGAAAAGTTAGGTTTTTAGTTTTTATTTAATTTTATTTTTGGTCGTCGGTTTTTAATGTTCCTCTTTTTTTTGCGGTTTTTATTTTTACCAGGATTTTTCTTTTCAAACCGATCCATACTTTCATTATTCATGGTTTGCCAGCTCATTTCTTCATTGTTTGAAATTTCTTTTTTTGGCAATTCGGGTTTTTGTCCTTTTTTGTTTTGCTGAATAATGTCTTTAACCTCTTTTAATGTGAGGGCAAATGTTCCTGAGGTTGCATCTCCTTCAATGTTAAACCAAATTTCTTTTTTCAGGTAATCTGTTTTTAAAGGTTTTGCCAGGCCTTTGGCCATTTCAAGGTAAATCAATTCTTCGGGGAATTCCTTTCGGGCTTCCATATAAACGTCCAATTCGTAAAGCAGGCAGCATTTAAGTTTACCACAGGCGCCAGCCATCTTTTGTGCCGAAGACGAAAGTCCCTGTTTTTGGGCTGCATCCGACGAAATGCTTTTAAAATCAGTTCGCCAGCTCGAACAGCACAACTCTCTGCCACACGAACCAATACCACCAATCAAACCGGCTTCCTGTCGTGCACCGATTTGTTTCATCTCCACCTTTATTTTAAACTCGCGGGCATAGTGTTTAATCAGTTCGCGAAAATCTACCCGTCCATCGGCAATGTAATAGAAAATGGCTTTTTTGGCATCGCCCCGGTATTCCACTTCGCCAATTTTCATATCGAGGCCAAGATCTGCAGCAATTTGCCTCGATCGCACAAGGGTCAATTTCTCCCGCCCACGTGCTTCATTCAGCACCTGTAAATCATTTTCAGAAGCTTTCCGGTAAATGGTATTTAAGGTGTAACGTCGCGGGTTTTTAACTTTTCGGTCAAACTGTTTATCTGCCAGGTAACCCGTAAGTGAAACTTCTCCCACATCATGCCCGGGCGAAGTAGCAACAACTACTTTGTCTCCTCTTTTTAACGGGATTCCTTCAGTATTTTTGTAAAACTCTTTTCGTGTTGTTTTAAATTTAACTTCAACTATATCAGATTGGTCAGATGTATCTGGTAAATCATTCAACCAATTGTAAACATCAACTTTATCTTCAGTATCTATAGTATTGAACGCGCATCCTGCACAACTCATATCTCCCCCTCTTTAATATTTCACAGGCAAAGATCGAAAAAAAGATTGAAATGTCGTAAATTATACCATTCTAATTTAAAAAGTGAATTTATGGAACCAATTGAAGTATTTGGAAGCATTAATTATCTGGCCATTATTGTGGCCGCTCTCAGTTCTTTTATGGTGGGTTGGATTTGGTATGGCCCTTTGTTCGGGAAAATCTGGATGAAACTACATGGTTTTACTGAAGAAGAATTGAAAAACAGTAGCATGTCTATGCCGGTGATAATGGTTGTGAATTACATTGCAACAGCAATGGCTGCACTGGCTATTGCCATGTTTATAGGCCCGGAAGCCACTGCCGGTTTTGGAATTTTTGCCGGATTAATGATTGCTATTTTCTGGATTGGCACCAGCCGGCTAAACGATGTACTTTACGAAAAAAAGCCCTGGAGATTGTTTTTTATTAACGTGGGCTACAATACAGTAATTTACGTCATTATGGGGGCTATTCTGGGCGCCTGGCATTAATCGGGTTTTCTCCGGATGGCATCCTCTTGGAGAGATTCTATCGATCGTTTTTTCTTCCTCTCAATAAAAATACCGTAAAAAGATTATTTGAATGTTTATGGTTGACCGAAAATTTTAATACTAAATTTATATGGTAGATTGAAAACCTATCTTGATTTTTTGTTGAAAAATAATGACTGAACCTGCCCCTGAATATTTTCACCGGGAAAACCAAACCACTATCTTTGTTTCCCGATGACAGAATCGAGAAAATACGTGGAAACGCCCTTGATGAGGCAGTATTACAAAATTAAGGACAAACATCCTGATGCCGTGTTGCTTTTCAGAGTGGGCGATTTTTATGAAACCTTTGGTGAAGATGCCATTAAAACCGCCGAAATTTTAGGCATAACCCTCACCCGCCGCGCTAACGGAGCAGCCAGCTATGTAGAACTGGCCGGGTTCCCCCATCATGCACTCGACACTTACCTACCCAAATTGGTTCGTGCCGGACAGCGAGTGGCTATATGCGAGCAGTTGGAAGATCCGAAACTAACCAAAAATATTGTAAAACGCGGCATTACAGAGCTGGTAACTCCCGGTGTTTCCATAAATGAAAATATTCTTGAAAACCGCGAAAATAACTTTCTGGCATCGGTTCATTTCGATAAAAAAATGGCAGGGGTTGCATTTATGGATATTTCAACCGGCGAATTCTTAACTGCCGAGGGTAATTATGAATACATCGACAAACTGCTCAGTTCTTTTCAACCAAAAGAAGTTTTATTCCAGCGGGGAAGGGGACAGGAGTTCACCCAAATATTCGGAAATAAATATTATACTTACAACCTCGACGATTGGGTTTACACCAGCGATGCAGCAACTGACCGCCTTACCCGGCATTTTGAAACCACTTCGCTCAAAGGGTATGGTATTCAAAATTTTTCGTTGGCTATTATCGCGTCAGGAGCGATTCTACATTACCTCGACCTTACACAACATCATCAGATAAAACATATTACCGGATTAAGCCGCATTGAAGAAGAACATTACGTTTGGCTCGATCGGTTTACCATTCGTAACCTGGAACTTTTTGCACCCATTCACGAAGGTGGAAAATCACTGCTCCAGGTGATAGATAAAACCATTACGCCCATGGGGTCGCGCCTGCTGAAACGCTGGATGGCTTTGCCTTTGAAAGACATTGGCCCCATTAACGAGCGGCTCGATGCTGTGGAATTTTTTATGAAACACCCCGAAACAAAAGAAAATTTGGAAGAACATTTACGGCAGATTGGCGATTTGGAACGGCTGGTTTCAAAAGTGGCTGTGGGGCGCATTAATCCGCGCGAAATGGTACATGTGAAAAATGCACTAAACGCCATTGCTCCCATTAAACAGGTTTGCACCGATGTTGAAAATGAAACATTGAACCGGTTTGCCGAGCAGATGAATGCCTGCAGCCTCATTCGCGACAGGATTCAGAAAGAAATTGTGGCCGACCCGCCAACCGCTGTTAATAAAGGAAAAGTTATTGCCGAAGGGGTTTCGGATGAACTTGATGATTTGCGCAAAATTGCCTGGTCAGGTAAAGACTACCTCGTCCAGATGCAAAAAAGAGAAAGTGAAAAGTATGGCATTTCATCGCTGAAGGTGGGATTCAACAATGTTTTCGGGTATTATATTGAAGTACGCAATACGCACAAAGATAAAGTACCGTCTGAGTGGATTCGGAAACAAACCCTGGTTAGCGCTGAACGCTACATTACTGAAGAATTAAAGGAATACGAAACAAAAATATTGGGGGCTGAAGAGAAAATTCTAACCCTCGAAACGAAACTGTTTAATGATTTGATTCTGGCCTTGTCGGAATACATTTCAGCGATTCAGTTAAATTCCAACATTCTGGCAAAAATTGACGGCCTGATTTCGTTTGCCACATGTGCCAAAAGTTACGGTTATTTCAGACCAGAAATAAACGACAGCACTGAAATCGATATCAAAGAAGGCCGCCATCCGGTGATTGAACACCAGTTGCCCATTGGCGAATCTTATATTGCCAATGATGTGCATCTCGATCAGGAAGAGCAACAGATAATTATTATCACCGGTCCAAATATGGCGGGAAAGTCGGCACTGCTCAGGCAAACGGCTCTGATTACCCTGCTGGCACAAATGGGGAGTTTTGTTCCCGCCCAAAACGCGAAAATTGGGTTGGTAGATAAAATCTTTACCCGCGTAGGTGCTTCCGATAACATTTCGCTGGGCGAATCAACGTTTATGGTTGAAATGAATGAAGCTGCAAGCATACTGAACAATGTGTCGGACCGAAGCCTGATTCTTTTCGATGAACTTGGTCGCGGAACATCCACATACGATGGCATCTCCATTGCATGGTCCATTGTCGAGCATTTACACGAACATCCGCGCGCCAAAGCAAAAACGCTTTTTGCAACACACTACCACGAGTTAAACGAAATGGAAGGGGCGTTTCCACGTGTTAAGAATTTCAATGTCTCGATTAAGGAAGTAGGAAACAAAGTGATTTTTCTGCGTAAACTGGTTCGGGGCGGAAGCAATCACAGTTTTGGGATTCATGTTGCCAATATGGCGGGAATGCCGAAATCGGTTACCAAACGTGCTGAACAAATTCTGGAAAAACTTGAGGGAAACAAAGAAAAAGAAGACCTTGCAAAACCACTTGGGGAAATTGGCTCCAAACGAGAAGGCATGCAACTCAGTTTCTTCCAGCTGGACGACCCGGTACTGAAACAAATTCGTGATGAAATTGCACACCTCGACATTAACAACCTTACGCCCATTGAAGCATTAAACAAGCTTAACGAAATAAAAAAACTAGCCGGTTTGCGCTGAAGATATATCAATTTTACAATTTGCAGAATCAATTACTTTTTCAATAGTAATCTCTACGCTTTTCTTTATTTTAGCACTTTAAAGAAAATACCGAAAATGATGGTGATTCCATTTTTTTATGTACATAAAGAGCTGGCAAGGGAATATTTTTACCTGTACCGGACCAGGTAAATATTGAAAAATATTGAAAAATACTTATGGCTAGGTGTTTAACAAATAATGAACGAGTTGATGTAAATTCAAATTTTAAACATGAATTCAATGCGATCAGACCGAAGAAAATTTTTAAAAGAAGCAGGAACAACAATTCTGGGAGCTAGCCTCTTCCCAACTATTGTTAAAGCTTCAGCATTAGCGAAAGATGGAATT
>JAZBNQ010000520.1:0-3109 GCA_036350775.1 Mariniphaga sp. | reverse complement strand
GATTGGTTTTTACACCTGGCAAACCAACGACGAACTAAATCTTCAGAACGATGCCCTGCTCTATGGCTTGGGTGCTGATTACAATAAAAATGACTGGCTGTTTTCAGTCTCCTGGTCTGGATATTCAGGGTATAAAAACGAACGCGACCGGCCAATGCAGATTAATTTCGACCTGCGGAAAGATTTTACAAAAAAAGCGGTTCGGTTTCAATATCAACATGGACTGCAACACTGGGAATATAAAACTATTCGGTTTTCATACATTTGGAAGATAAACCGGCAAGAACAGGAAAACCATTTTTGAACCGGATTTGTGTACCTTTGTCGGAAATTTCAAAAAAAGTTCAGAAATCAAATATTTTCAAAACAATGAAAAAACTCTCGCTGGTTATTTGCGTTTTTAACGAAGAGCCTAACATTAAACCCCTTTCGAAACAAATTCAGCAGGCATTAAAAAATATAGATTTTGAGGCCATTTTTGTTGACGACGGCTCCACAGACAACACCCGCTCAGAAATTCTGAAAATTAACGACGACCGCTTTACATTGGTTGAACTAAAACGAAATTACGGACAAAGTTCGGCCCTCCAGGCAGGAATTGACCAGGCAGAGGGGGATTTTGTGGCGCTTATTGACGGCGATTTACAAAACGACCCGGCGGATATTCCGGCCATGCTAAAAATGATTGAAACCGAAAACTGGGATATGGTTGCCGGTGTCAGGGCCAACCGGAAAGACGGGATGTTTCTTCGCAAGGTTCCTTCGAAAATTGCCAATTACATGATTCGCCGGTCAACCGGAACCAAAATGAAAGACCTCGGTTGCACGCTGAAAATCTTTACCAAAGAAACCATCAAAAGCATTCACATTTATGGTGAATTGCACCGGTATATTCCTGTTTTAATTGCACTTGAAGGGGCTACCCGGATTACACAGGTTGATGTAAACCACCGGCCACGAAAATTTGGAAACTCAAAATACAACCTGAGCCGGACAACTAAAGTAATGAGCGACTTGTTTCTGATGCTATTCTTTAAAAAATACCTGCAACGTCCGATGCATTTTTTTGGCGGACTGGGAATTATCACTTTCGGAATTGGCGCACTGATCAATCTATACATGCTAATCCTGAAAATTCTTGGCCACGACATTTGGGGAAAACCGTTGCTTTTACTTGGAATCCTTTTAGTGATGGGAGGTATTCAGTTTGTAACCATTGGCATTATTGCCGAGTTGCAAATGCGTACTTATTTTGAATCGCAACAAAAAAAGCCCTACCGGGTAAAAAGGGTAATTGCTGCCAAAGAAGAAAAATAAGAGCATACAAATAACGGTATGTTTTTTGAAGCTTACCTGTTGAATATTTGATTTTTAATTTAAATTTGTACAACATACATTTAAGAAAGGAAACGCCATGAATACAAGATTTTTGAAAACATCCCTTTTTCTCGCATTAATTTGTTTAGCGCTGCTATCCAATGCACAGGAAAGAATTGTTCACGGATTGGTAACCACTTTTGACAGCATACCGCTAATTGATGCAGAAGTTCAGGTTAGAAGTACAAAACAAACTGTATTAACCGATACCCTTGGAAGGTTTTCAGTTGCAGTAAATCCCGGAGACAGACTAAAAGTTTCGGCTACAGGTTTTTTCAACCAAAAGGTAAAATTGGAAGAAAAAACCAAATTTGCTGCCATTAATTTAAAACTGAAACCCGGTGAAAAAAATCGTGAATACGCAATTGGTTACGGACATGTTTCTGACAGGGACAAGCTGAATGCTTTGGCCACTTTAAACAGCAACGACCTTGACTTTTCGCAATACAGCAACATTTATGATTTAATTAAAGGAAGGTTTGCCGGCGTTCAAGTGGTAAACGGAGAAATTATTATACGCGGAATTAATTCCATTAACAGTAGCAGCGCCGCGCTCATTGTTGTTGATGGTGTCCCGGTTGACGGAAGCGCACTTAGCTCAATCCCTCCGGTTCAGGTAAAAAGCATAAATGTAATTAAAGATGGCAGTTCAGCCATTTATGGTTCACGCGGAGCTAACGGAGTGGTTCTTATTGAAACAAAGCGAGGTAACGATTAATTTTCTCGTTCGAAATAAATCAAACAAACCAACTAAAAAATGACTCGAAATTTTTTCCTGATTGTTCTTTCTATAGCCTTCTTTTTTCAGGGATGTAACAATCCAAAAACCACTTCTACTGAAAGGGAGCTGAAACTTTGGTACGATAAACCGGCGGAAGAATGGGTTGAAGCCCTGCCCATTGGCAATGGCCGGCTTGGCGCCATGGTTTTTGGTGGAGCTGAAACCGAACGAATTCAACTCAACGAAGAATCGGTTTGGACCGGCGGTCCCATCGAAAGGGCGAACCCGGAAGCACTGGAAAATCTGTATAAAGTGCGCCAGCTTTTGTTTGAAGGCAAATATGCCGAAGGCGACCGGCTGGCTCAGGAAAAAATTATGGGTACCCGAATCGATGGTGGAAAACACACCTACCAAACATTAGGTGATTTATTCCTTGAATTTGAAGGGCTGGGAGAGATTTCGAATTACAAACGGGAACTCGACCTGCGAAAAGCCATAAGTACAACTACTTTTGAATCGGATGGAGTAAACTATACCCGTGAGGTTTTTGCTTCGGCACCTGATCAGGTTATTGTCATGAAAATTTCGGCGTCGGAAAAAGAAAAACTGAATTTTACAACCTGGCTCGAAAGGCCCGGCGATGCGGAAGTGGTTTCAGCAAGCGACAATCAAATTCTGATGACCGGCTTCGCCCAGTTTGAAAATCGCGGAACACGGTTTGCTTCGGTGGTGAATGTAAAGAATACGGGTGGACAACTGATTGCAGCTGATGGAAAAATTACGATAAAAAATGCGGATGAAGTTATTTTAATGGTTTCCGGAAGAACTAATTATTGGGGCGATCACGAAACGGGAAAAGCGGCTGAAGATATCGGTAAAGTTGAACAAACCGCGTTTGAGAAATTGAAAGAAAACCACATCTCTGATTACCAAACACTTTTTAACCGGGTTGATTTGGCACTGAATGCACCCGACACGCTGAAAATCCCAACCAATGAACGGCTGGAACGG
>JAZBNQ010000519.1:0-2359 GCA_036350775.1 Mariniphaga sp. | reverse complement strand
GAGGTTGCAGCAGAATTGGGAATCAGCATTAAAATGGTGGAAAAACAAATTTCAAAAGCCAAAAAGCAAATTCGCGAACAGTTACTTAAGAAGTACCCGGCACTGGCATTGGTTATTACAATGTTACTGGGTTAGGGGAAAGAGGGAAGGGGTGAGTGGGTGATTTTGTGATTGGGTGAATGCGCGAATGAGTGACAGGAATTTGTAGAGATTTATGGAGATTGGCCGTGATTTGTTGTTGTATTTTCAGGTGTAATATTTTAGAGCGTTCTGTTAATCCTTAATCTACTGCTGTTTTTACAACTTTGATCTTTAAACTTGAGCCCACTCCGAAAAGTCGGCTGATTAATTTCTAAAAATAATTTGTTGACAAGTTTGTTCATAAATAACAGGATATTTGTTTGTTTCAGAGCGGTTTAGGTCTCTATTTTTATTATCTTCATGGGGAAATCAACATTTAATAGCATGTTTCGGAAGTCAGCATTACATACCCAGGGGAATCTTTTTAGCAGTGTCCCATCTATTTTGGGAGGAAAATCACTTAACCAGTACAATGATAATAGTGGTTGGCATAACCAATTCCGTAAACAAATCGTTTCGCGGATTGATGAATCTATCTTCAGCGTATTGTTCAGCCAGAAGATGGGGGCTCCCAATTCACCGGTATCGCAACTGGTGGGAATGATGATTTTGAAAGAAGCTTTTGGATGGAGCGATTCCCAGTTGTTTGAGCACTGCCGGTTTAATCTGTTGGTTCGTAGTGCATTAGGCCTATTCAACCTGGATGACGAAGTTCCTGCCGATTCAACTTATTACTTGTTTCGTAAGCGAGTTCACCAGTATATGCGTGAAAAAAATGAAGATTTGCTGCAAAAAGTCTTTGAAAAAGTTACCCGTGGACAAGTAAAAGATTTTGAAGTCAGTGGGAAAAGCATCCGCATGGACAGCAAACTTTTCAGCAGTAACATTGCCTGGTACTCACGTTACGAAATTATCCACCAAACATTTGTCCTATTTTGCAAGACGCTGAATGAAAGCGACTTTTTATTATTTTCAGAAGCAGAAAAACAACAACTTAAACTTTTGCTTGAGGAAGAACCACAAAAAACTATTTACCACAGTACCAGAGAAGATATACAAACCAGGATGCAGACAACCGGCATTCTGATTTACAAGACCCTTTTGCTTTTCTCCGGCAATAATAGCGAAGCTTATCAATTGCTCCGGCGGGTTTTCCGCGAACAATACAAAGTAGAGGAAAAGGACAAAAAAATTGAACTTCGGCCAAAAGAGGAAATTGAATCAGACAGTGTCCAGTCGCCCCATGACCCGGACAGCGCCTACCGCCACAAGTCTGACCAGAAAGTAAAAGGCTACAGCATGAATGTAACCGAAACCATATCGGACGGACCGTTAGACCTGATTACCAACGTAAACGTTGATAAGGCCAATGTTGCCGATACGATTTTCGTGCAGCCGGCAATCAGTTCAACACAAGCAATAACAGATACACCGGTGGAAAAGGTTTATGCCGATGGCGCTTACCAAAGCCCCGGTAACGATGAGTTTTGCAAAAACATTGATATGGTTTTTACCGGGATACAGGGAGCCGCTTCTCGTTACGACCTGGAAATGACATCCGAAGGATTAATGGTTACCGATACAAAAACCGGAGAACGCTTAAAGGCCACCCTTGCCAAAAAGCTGAAAAACAGCACTGAAGACAGGTGGTATATCCGAAACGGGAAAGACAAAGTATATTTTAACCAGAAGGCCATCCGTACTTCCCTTTTGAGACGGGTTATGAAACAGCGCCCTATAGAAGAATCGCAAAAACGTAACAATGTAGAGGCAACTATTTTCCATGTCGCTTACCCGCTACGGAGCGGAAAATCAAAATACCGAAGTCTGATTAAAAATCAGACATGGGCAATTTGCCGGTGTTTCTGGGTAAACCTTGTCCG
Source organism: Mariniphaga sp. (assembly GCA_036350775.1). Lineage (GTDB taxonomy): Bacteria > Bacteroidota > Bacteroidia > Bacteroidales > Prolixibacteraceae > Mariniphaga. The sequence continues at coordinate 395 of JAZBNQ010000519.1, read as the reverse complement.
GATTATCCATTTTATAGAACAAACATGTCAAAGAACGTTTCAAAAATCGAAAAGCACTGCTTTTACTGTCAAATTATGGCTCGAAACCACACTCTACGGTTCTATCCATAAAAATCTGGCATGGCAGTCATCGGTTTTTGCTTTCGTTATTTTTTACAATACATTTAATCAATTTTTTAAAACCTACTTGTTAGAGTAGGGTCAATAAATATGTTTTAAAATTTAAACCTGATATACAATGAAAAGAAACTTTATCTTTCTGTTTTCAATTTTTATACTTATATATTTGGGTTTGTTTTATAAATCACTACAAAATTTAAACAAAATACGATTTCTATTGTCTATTATGTTGAAAGTTATTTAAAATAAATTAAACATTTAAAATTAAAAGTTAT